>NZ_JBHYYB010000028.1:0-43775 GCF_042752535.1 Kitasatospora sp. NPDC059327
ACGCGGTCGACGCGCTGCTGCCGGCCGTCTCGGGCAAGGGCATCCGGCGCTCCGGAGCCTTGGTCATCGGCAGCCCGGACCGGGACGGGTTCAGTGCCGGGTGCCGCCCATGACCGGGCCGTCCATGCTGTCGATCGGGAGGATCTCGACGTTCTTGCCGGTGCGGGGGGCGTGGATCATCTTGCCGTCGCCGATGTAGATGCCCACGTGGTGCAGGTCGGCGTAGAAGTAGACCAGGTCACCGGGCTGGAGGTTGGCCCGGGCGATGCGCTGGCCGGCGTTCCACTGGGCCTGCGAGACCCGCGGGAGGGAGACCCCGGCCGCCTTCCACGCAGCGCCGGTCAGGCCGGAGCAGTCGAAGCCCGAAGGGCCGGTGGCGCCCCACACGTAGGGCTTGCCGAGCTGGGCGTAGGCGAACTTCAGCGCTTCCGCGGCACGACCCGTGACCGGCCCCTGATAGGCGGGCGCCGGCTCACGGTCGCCGGCCCGGGAGGCGCGGGCGGCGGCCTCCTGGGCGTTGACCTTGGCCCGGTCCGCCGCGCTGAGCTTGTTGAGCAGTGCCTGGGCCTGCGCGAGCTTGTCCTGGATGCCCTTCTTCTCGGCGGCCAGCGCGGTGTTGGTGGCCTCCAGCTGGGCGAGGGACGCGGCGGCTTCCGCGCGGTCCTGGTCCAGACGACGCTGTTCGCCCTGGAGCTGCTTCAGCAGTTCGGTCTGCGAGGTGGCCACCTGGCCCTGCATCGAGGCCTGGGTGAGGTAGGAGTCGGGGTTGGAACTGAGCATGAGCAGGACGGCGGGGTCGACCCCGCCGTTGCGGTACTGCTCGCCGGCAAGAACGCCGAGTTCGGTCCTGAGCTCGTTCAGCGCGGCCTGCCCGTCGGCGACCCGCTCCTGCAGCCGGTTGGCCCCGCTCTGGAGCTGCTGCTGCTTCTCCTTGAAGCCGTTGTACTTCTCGATCGACGCCTCGGCCTCCTCGTTCAGCGCGTCGACCCGGGCCTTGACCGCGTCGAGCGAGGGCGCCGGCTCGGCGTGAGCACTGACGGTGGAGGCCAGGGCCGCGGTGCCGGCCATCGCGGTGGTCAGGACGGCCATCCGGGCCCGACTCGGCGGGTTCGGCTTGCGGTGCGATCCCATCGTTCGGCGCACTCCATTCGACGTGTGTGAGGCGCCCACGCGGGTGCGGGCGAAGAGCCCGCCGCGGGTACGGCCCGGCAGGTGCGAACCAACTTAGTAGATTGGGGGGTGGGTTCCGCAACCCCCCGCACCTCAGCGGCACCGCCGGCCGGCCGCTCCGCCGCCCGGCATCCCCCCGCACGGACCTCGCGGACTAGCATGGGGGCGACCAACGGGATCCTCGGGGAAGTGGGCAGGCTGTGCGTCGGTTGGGTGACCTGGAGGCGGAGATCATGGACCGCCTGTGGACGTGGAACCGCCCCGCCACGGTGCGGGAGGTCGTCGACGACATCAACCGGCAGCGCCCCGTCGCCTACACCACGGTGATGACCGTCGCCGACATCCTGCACGGGAAGGGCATCCTCACCCGCGAGAAGCAGGGCCGGGCCTGGCTCTACCGGCCGACCCTCGGCCGCGAGGAGTACACCGCCGCGCTGATGCAGGAGGCGCTCGGCTCCAGCCGGGACCGCCCGGCCGCGCTGGCCCACTTCATCGAGGAGATCTCCTCCGACGAGCTCGAAGTGATCCGCGGCCTGCTCGACGCGAAGCCGGTGCCGGACCAGCCGTGATCTCGACCGCGGTCCTCGCCGCCTACACCCTGCTCGTCGGGCTGGCCGCGCCCCGACTGCTCCGACGGGCCCGCTGGCCCCACCGCGCGCCCGGGCTGGCCATCGCCCTCTGGCTCGGCCTGCTGGTGTCCTTCGTCGTCTCCCTGGCCCTCGTGGTGCACCACCTCGTGGTGCCGGAGGCGCACCTGCACCGGGGAGTGCTCGGAATCCTCCACGCCTGTGGCGTCGCCGGGACGACCGGCCTGGGGATCGCGGTCGACTCCGCGCAGATGGCCGCCCCGCTGATCGTCGCCCTGTGGCCGGCCGGCTGGTTCGCCGCCGTGGTGCTGCGCGCCCGGCGCCACCGCCGCCGGCACGGCGCGATGCTCGACCTGGTGGCCCGGCGCGAGCCCGAGCTCGCCGCCACCGTGCTGGACCACAGCACGCCCGCGATCTACTGCCTGCCGGGGCGGTCCCGGCGGATCGTCCTCACCAGCGGCGCCCTCAAGGCGCTCACCGCACCCCAGCTCCAGGCCGTCCTCGCCCATGAGCGGGCCCACCTGAGCGGCCGCCACCACCTGGTCACCGGGGCCGCCGACGCGTTCACCCGCGCCTTCCCCGGCCTGCCGCTCGCGACCGGCGCCCGCGCCGAGATCGCCACCCTGCTGGAGATGGTGGCCGACGACCGCGCCGTCCTCGCCCACCCGCCGCGCACCCTGGCCACTGCCATGTACGAGGTCGCCGCCGGCCAGGTGCCCGGCTTCGGCCTCGGAGCCGGTGGCTCGACGGTCGTCGCCCGGGTGACCCGCCTCCTGCAGCCCGGCAAGTCCCCGCACCCGCTCGCCTGGACGTCCATCGCGGCCGTCGCGCTCGCCGCGCCGATGGTGCCGTTCCTGTTCGCCTGCGGCTCGGCCACGGGCTGAGGCCCTCGCCCCAGCCCCGCCGCGCACTTGGGCGTGCGACACCTCACAACGACGTGAGGTTGCCGCTCACGCCCCGCAATTACTAAGTTCCTTCGTTGACAGGGTTCCCATGCCCGACCCCGGTCGAGCGAGGCTCCCGAAGCAGCACGAACCCCCGCCACCAACGACGAAGGATCGCGCCATGAAGCCCCTCAGCCGAACCGTCGGCCTCTCCCTGGCCACCCTGGCCGCCGCCGCCGTCCTCACCGCCTGCGGCGGCGGCGGCCACGACATGAGCAGCATGGGTGCGAGCGGCGCCGCCGCGTCCGGATCAGCCAGAGCCTCCGGATCGTCCGGACCGGGCGCCGCGGCCAACGGCGCCGACGTGATGTTCGCCCAGATGATGATCCCGCATCACCGACAGGCCGTGGAGATGGCCCAACTGGCGCCGACCCGGGCCGCCGATCCGCGGGTGAGGGAACTCGCCACGAAGATCGCCGCGACCCAGGACCCGGAGATCACGACCATGACCAAGTGGCTGACCGACCGCAGCAAGCCGACCGCGGCCGCCATGGACCACGGCGGCACATCCGGGATGACGACCACCGCCGCCGTGGACAAGCTCAAGGCCGCGAGCGGCGCCGAGTTCGACAAGCTGTTCCTGACCTTGATGATCGAGCACCACAACGGCGCGGTCCAGATGGCCGCGGACGAGGCCGCCAAGGGCGGCGACGCCGAGCTCAGGCGGCTCGCCGAGACCATCAGGCAGGAGCAGACCGCGGAGATCGCCACCCTGCAGAAGCTGCTGACCGGCTGACGCCCAGCGGGGCGCGGGCGGGCCGGGGAGCCGGCGCCCGAGCCGCGCTCAGCCGTCCCGTCGCCCCCACTGCCGAAGGATCGTCCCACTATCAGCTAAGCTTCTTAGTAGCACCCGGCGGTGCTCCGACCCCCCGGGGAGCACCGCCGGCGTGTCGGCATGTCGCCACCCGGAACGAACGGGCGGGCCATGGGGCGACTCGTCGCCGATAAGGCCGGGCACGCGACGGACCGACAGGCGGTCGCGACACCCGGGGCGCCGCCGGTGACCACCGACCCGCGGGCCGCACCTCTCGACGGCGACGGCGAGCGGCGCCAAGGGTGGGGGCCGGGGCGGCGGATCCATTCCTCCGGACATCCGGACAGCACCGGGGGCGCGCGGTGGACCGCGAAGGCCGTCACCCCTGCCACACCGCGGGGCGGTGCCCGGGGTGGACCGAGCGGCCAGAGCCCGCACGACGGGAACACGGGGGCAATCACCAGACCGCCGACCGGCGCGCCGGCGGTCGCCGCGCTCCGCGGGACCCCCTCCGCCCCTTCGGCGGAATCCGCACAGAACCACCGGAACCGCCGACGCATCGACCACGTCTACTAAGTTCATTAGCAGTTATGGTGTGGACAACGAAGGGACCGGGTGGGACATGAAGGTGACATCAGCGGGCGCGGTCGGAGCCGCACGCCGGGGGCTGGTCGCGACATTGGCAGCGGCCGCGCTCACGCTGGTGGCCGCTTGCGGCAGCGCGGGCACCAGCAAGACCGCGATACCGGCGCCCTCGAAGCCGGCGCCCTCGAAGCCGGCAGCCACGGCGCCGTCGGCCACGGCAAGCAGCCCGGGAGCGGTGACGTCGTCCGCCGCCGCCCTCACCATCTCGCCGAAGGACGGCGCGACCGACGTGGCGACCAGCGGCGCGCTCAAAGTCGCCGTCGCCCAGGGCACCTTGAGCGCCGTCAAGGTGACCGACCACGACGGCAAGGAGGTCGCGGGCACGCTGACCCCCGACGGCGCCTCCTGGACGCCCGCCCGCCACCTCGACACCGGCACCACGTACTCGGTGACCGCGCTGGCCAAGGACGCCAAGGGCCTGGAGGCCGCCGGCACGGCCACCTTCACCACACTCACCCCGGCCAACACCTTCTCCGCGACCGACAACATCACCGACAACGCGACCTACGGCGTCGGCATGATCGTGTCCGTCACCTTCACCAAGCCCGTCAAGGACACCAAGGCGGTCGAGCGGGCGATCACCTTCGACACCAACCCGCCGGTCGAGGTCAAGGGCCACTGGTTCGGCAACCAGCGACTCGACTTCCGCCCCCAGGACTACTGGAAGCCCGGCACCAAGGTGACCGTCAAGTACCGCCTCGACGGCGTGCAGGCCTCGCCCGGCGTGTACAGCACCTTCACCAAGGACGAACCGTTCCAGATCGGCCGCAGCCAGATCAGCACCGCCGACGCCGTCGGCCTGCAGATGAAGGTCGAACGCGACGGACAGGCCCTCCGGAGCCTGCCGATCACCACCGGCGCACCCGAGTTCGCCTCCTGGTCCGGCACCATGGTCATCTCCGAGATGGCCAGAGTGACCCGGATGAACTCCGCCACCGTCGGTCTCGGCGCCGAGTACGACATCGCCGACGTCCCGCACGCGATCCGGCTCACCACCTCCGGCACCTTCCTCCACGGCAACTACTGGGCCGACTCCTTCGGCAAGTCCAACACCAGCCACGGTTGCGTCGGCCTGCGCGACGTCAAGGGCGGCAGCGACACCTCCGACGCCGGCTGGTTCTACAACCAGTCGCTGATCGGCGACGTCGTCAAGATCGTCAACTCCCAGGGCGGCCTGGTCAAGCCGGACAACGGCCTCAGCGGCTGGAACCTCCCCTGGACCACCTGGTAGTCGCCGTCGCCCGCCCCGGTCCGGCCGTCCCCGCCCCATCCCGGACGGCCGGCCCGGACGGACGGCCCGGACGGACGGCCGGGACGACGCCGGCCCGCGGTTCCGAGGGGCCACGGTCCACCGCCACCGGCCCCCGCCGTCCGACCCGCCGGGGCCGCCACGGGGTACGCCCCGCTCCGGCTGATCGGCCCCTCCCGACCGGCCCACCACTCGACTCCACCCACCACCCCAGTCCCGCTCTCGGAATCGGGGTCCGTCCCGTGCTCGCGCACCGGACCGACCCCGCCACCTGCTCGCGCCGAAAGGCCCTCGATGTCCCAGCCCCACCTCACCAACCGTCCGACCGCGCCCTCGCGCGGGGCGCCCGCGGGCTCGTACCCGCCGTACCAACACCAGCCCCCGTACGGATACGACGCTCCTTCGGACCACTACCCGGTCGACCGGACCGACGGCCCGGCGCCCTCCCCCGCCGACCGGCGCGACCGGCCACCCGTACCGCGGCCCCGGGCGGAGGCGCCCACCTCCGCCCGGTCGTCCGCTGCGGCGGGCGGCGATCGCGGGCGCCGACGAGCCGCCCGCAAGCCGCTCCTGCTGAACGGCTACCTCGGCTACATCACGACCTTCGTCGGCGCGGGCCTGATCAGCGGAGCCGTCGTGCACTACCCGCTCGATCCGGCCCGCTACGGACTCATCGGGATCATCGCCGCCGCCGTCTTCCTCTTCGGCACCCTGATGAACGAGTTCGTCCTCGCCCACAACCGTCCGGGCGCCGCCAGAATCGCCGCCGTGGTCGCCGCTTCCCTGGCCCTCTCGTTCGGCATCGGCATGCTCAGCGGTGGCCTCCAGCACTTCGACGACTTTCCCGACCGCGGCGCGTGGCTCATCCCCACCGGACTCGTGCTCTCCTTCATCGCCTACGTCCTGCGCTACGACGCCGCCCGCTGGCGCGGCATCATCCGACTGACCGGCGCGGCCGTGGCGATCACCGCCGCCGTCGCGTTCTTCGGCCTGCGCGGTCTCGCCGCCGACCTCACGGCCGAATCGGCCGGCGGAGGCGGGCACGGCCACGGCGCCGGCGAGTCCGCCGACAGCCCGGCCGAACACGCGCCTTCGCCTTCGACGGACGCCGCCACCACGCCCGGAGGCAGCGGCCCCACGGCCCGACCCAGCGCGACCACGCCCCCGGGCGGCGCTACCTCCGCCCGTCCGAGCGACAGCCACAAGCACTGACCAATCCAGGGGCCGGCACCGCGACCTCCGCCCCGGGCACCGGGCCGGACCTCCGCGCCGGCCGCGCCGGCCGCCCCGGCCGGGGAACGCGGCCACCGGTCACGGCGGGGAGGCGACCACGGCGCGCCGGCCGACGCACCACCGGGTGACCGTCACGGCGCCGGCGGCGGCTCCGGGGGCCGTACCCGCGCGGCGGCCTCCCGGACCGCCGCCACCACCCGGTCCAGGGGTACGCCAGTCGGGACGGTCACGCCCAGCGCGGCGACCGTCCCGGCCGGGCCCCGCACCGGAGCGGCCACCGACACCTCGCCCAGCCGGAACTCCTCGGCGCAGACCGCGAGTCCCGCCGCCCGGATCCGGGCGAGCTGGCCGGCGAGGACGCCCGGGGAGAGCACCGTGTGCCGCGTGTACCGGGGCAGCTCCGCCGGCGGGAGGGCGAGCAGCACCTTCCCGTACGCCGTCGCGTGCGGCGCCGGCCGCTCGCCGCTCACCAGGCACAGCACTCCGCCCGCCGGCGGAGCGGCGGGCACCGCGAGATCCGCGTGGCCGCCGGTCCGGGCACCCAGCGCCCGCAGCGCGGGGAGCGCCGCGTCGAGGAGCCCGCGCGGGCAGGGCGCCGCGGCACCGAGGACCCGCAGCCGCAGCCCCAGCCGGTACCTGCCGTCCGTGCCCCGCTCCAGACCGCCCCAGGCCACCAGCTCCCGCACCAGGCGCAGCGCCGTCGGCGCCGGGAGCCCGGTACGGGCGGCGATGTCGGTGAGCCGCAAGGCCACCGGGCCGCCGCCCCCGAAGGCGTCCAGCACCGAGAACAGCCGTCCCGCCACGCTCTCGCCCAACTCCCCGCCCCTGTCTCTCCCCCGGATTCCACTCAGTGGAAGCCCGGACTTCCCGGCCCCGTGCGGGCCGTACGAGGCTCAACGCATGAACCTCGGTCTCACTTCCGACACCCTGCTCTCCACCACCCGGGCCGTGCGCCACCGGCTCGACCTCACCCGGCCGGTGCCCCGCGCGCTCCTGGAGGAGTGCGTCGACCTCGCCGTCCAGGCGCCCACCGGCCGCAACCGGCAGCGCTGGCACTTCGTCATCGTGACCGATCCGGACCGCCGGGCCGTCCTCACCGACCTGTGGCGGGCGAGCCTGGGCGTTCCGGAGGCCCACCAGCCGCTGCCCGCCCGGGACGTGCGCCGGGCCGAGGTCGCGCCGGGCGTGATGGCGCGGGTGTACACGGGCGTCGAGCACCTGTACCGGCATCTGCACGAGGTGCCCGCCTTCGTCATCCCCTGCGTCGAGGGGCGCACCGAGGGACTCTCCGTCACCCACCAGGCCGGTACCTGGGGGTCGATCCTGCCCGCCGCGTGGAGCTTCATGCTGGCCGCGCGCGAACGCGGTCTGGGCACCGTGTGGACGACCGGGAACCTGCCGCTGGAGGGGGAGTTCGCGCAGGCGCTCGGCATCCCGTTCGCGGAGGTCATGCAGGCCGCCTTCATCCCGGTCGCGTACACCGTCGGCACCGACTTCCGCCCCGCGCGGCGGATCCCGCGCGAGCAGGTCCTGCACTGGGACGGCTGGTGACCGGCCCGGACGGTGGCGGGCGCTCCCGACTTCGACCAGGTGCCCGGGCCGACCGTCCCGGTCCGGGCATCACGCGCAGGCGGGGCTGCCGGCGACGTGGCCGGTGTGCAGGGACTCGATCAGCGCGAAGTCGGCGCCGACCGCGCGACCGGAGTACGAGGAGAGGGTGCCGAGTCCGGCGCGCTCACCGTTCTTGAGGATCCCTCGCGAACGCCGCTTGCCCAAGGCCGCTCGCTCCAAGGCTGCTTGTCGGCCCCTCACACGAGGGCGACGACCAGGAGGACGAACGCGGTGACGATCACGGCCACGCGCACGAAGTGAAGGCGGTCCCAGCGGCCGAGCTGCTCCCGCCAGTCGGCCGGGGCGTCCTCCGGGGTCCAGTGCGCGGCCCGGGAGTTGATCGGAACGAGCAGGGCGACCGACATCACCACGCTTAGGACGAGCAACCCGGCGGCCGAGGCGACCAGCCCGGCACCGCCCTCCCCCCAGCCCACCGCGGCCCACACCACGCCGAGCAGCACCGAGCCGATGTACCAGAACGGCATCACCCGCCCGAGCAGCCGGGCTCCCGTGCTCCGGGCAGCGAGGCCGCCGTTGTGCGGCAGTCCGTCGACGATCGGATTGACGAAGACGGCGACCGCGAACTCCACGCCCACCAGCAGGCCGACGACCACGACCGTGACGACGGCGAGTGCGCTTTCCATGTTCCCTCCCGGGGCTCGGCCACGGCCACCACTTCTAGCGCCGCTAGCCTCTGGTTCAATGCTAGGGCGATCGACGCTCCCTTGTCTAGCGCCGCTAGCATCGCGGTCGCCCCGATCCGGCGGCTCGGTCGGCAGCGCCCACCGGGGCGACAGGGACCGCGCTGTCAGCCCCGCGGGTTAGGTTGACGATCACCAACCGGACCGAACGGGGACATCATGACCGACCTCGCGAGCGAGACGATCAGCTGGGAGGAGACCCGCGCGCTCATCGCCGCCCGGATCCCGCAGGGGGTCATCGACCGGCTCCGCCCGCTGCCCGCCGCCGGACTGCGTCACCTGCGCACCCCGCTGCGCAAGCTCCGCACCGACCTCGCGCGGGAACTCTCCTCCGGCGACAACCTCCGCTACCACGCCGCGTACGAGCAGCTCGGCGCCCTGCAGCTGGCCGGCGTCCTGGCCGCCGGCACCCCGGCCGAGGCGCTGGACTGGCTGACCGCCCGCCGGCTCCTCGACATCACCTGGCCGCGGCCCGGCGGCGGCTCCACCCATCCCGACCACCACACCGTCCTCCTCGCCCTGCTCGCGCCGCACCGCGACGCGGCGTTCCACCGCGAACTCGCGGTCCGGCTCGCCGAATGGCTGCCCGCACGGGGTGACGGCCCCCGCTGGCTGCTCGCCCACGGCCTGGCCGTCTGGTCCGGCGCCGAACTCCCCGCCACCGACGGCTATGTGACCGGCTGGATCCGCCAGGGCCGCCTGGTGCGCTACGACCACCGGGAGATCGGCGAGTGGTTCGCCGATCAGGGCCTGCGCGAGCCGGTGCCGCACCACGACACACTGCTGTCCTGGCTGCGGGCGCAGCCCCGGATCGCCGAGTTCGTCCGCCGCCTGTTCGAAGTGCCGGACGTCGGGACCGAGTTCGCCGACCCGTACGCCGCCGGCGACGGTCCGGAGAACGCGTGGCCCGAGGCCCTCGCCCGACTGGCGGCCGAGGGCCTGCTCGACCGCGCCGAACTGATCGATCTGTGCCTGGGCCGGCTGCTGCGCGGTGACCGACCCGGCAATCTGCGCGGATTCCTCCGGCTGTACGCGGCGCTGGCCCTCGACGCCGACGAGATCCTCGCCCGGGCCGGCGACCACGTCCGGCTGGCCGCCGACGGCGCGCCGGGCGCCGCCAAGGCCTCGCAGACGGCCCTGCACTCCGTGGCGGAGCGGCTGCCGGCCGAGCTGTTCGCCGACCTCACGGACGTCGTGCTGGCCCGCCCGGAGAAGGCCCTCGCCACCGCCCAGCTGAGCCGGGCCGACGCCGTGCTGCGCCGCGACCCGGCCCGAGCCGACCACCTGGTGCCCGTCGTCGCCACGGCCTTCACCCATCCGGCCCCCGCGGTCCAGGAGCAGGCCCTGCGTCTCGTCGCCCGCCACCTGCCGCACACCGCCCCCGCCGTCGTCGAGGTCGTGCGGGCCGCGGCCGCCGCTCTCGGCCCCGCCCTGAAGCCCGACGCCCACCGGCTGCTGGACATCCCGCCCACCGAGCGGCCGGAGCAGGCGCCGGTCGCCGCGACGCACCCGGGCCGCGTCGCCCTGCCGGTCGCGCCCGCCGGACCGCTCGACGCCGCCGAGCGGCTGAGTGCCCTGATGGCCGGCGGCGTCCCCGACCCCGGCGAGTTCGAGGTGGTGTTCGCCGCCCTCGTGACGGAGCAGCACCGCGATGCCGCCGCCCTGCGCACCGCGCTGGCCCCGCTCGCCTCCCGGCGCGAGGCGGAGCGGGTCCGGTTCCGCGAGACCCGCAGCGCCGCCGGGGCGCTCGGTTGCCTGCTGGATGCCCTGAGCGGCCGGCCGCACCGGTCCGGATCGCACGCGGCCGAGCTGCTCGGCCTCCCCGCCGATCGAAGCACCCCCGCCGTGATCCCCGCGGTGCGCGTGCACGAGGCGGCGTCCTTGATCGCGGACGCGCCGGTGCCGGTCCTGCTCGCCACGCCCACGGCGGGCGACGGCACGATCGACCCCGCCGTGCTGCTCGACCGGCTCGCGGCGTACCGGGCCGCGGGAGCCCGTCCCTGGCCCGAGGACCTGGCCCAGTCGCTGCTCCGGGTCGCCCCGGCCGCACTGCCGGACGTCCGTGCCGCTGCCGCCGGAGGCGGCTTCGACCTGCCTCCCGACACGGCGCCGCCCGCACCGCACCGGTTCCACGTCCAGACCCCGTCCATGCCCGAGCGGGTCGGCCCCCACGGCCGGGCGCCGCTCACGATCGCGCGCATCGCACCGTTCGGCGTCGACACCGCACCGGTACCGGGCGGCATCGCCGGACTGCTGCACGCCGTCCCCGACCCCACCGGGTACGGCCGGTTCGTGGGCGTGCCGTCGGTTCCGCCCGCCGAACTCGCCCAACTGGCCTGGGTGGCGCCCTGGCACCCGGAGGCCGTCGCCGCGCACGGCGTGCCGTCCGCGGTGTTCCAGGCGGACGCGGCCGGCCCCCGGGGAGGCAATCCCCTGCTCCCCCGGCTCGCGGAGGCGGCGGGCGAGTTCGGACCGGTGAGCCACCTCCTGCTCGCCTACGGGCTGAGCGCCGCCGGGGCGGAGCACCGCACCGCCGCGCTGGACTTCCTGATGACGGCCGCCGCGCGCGGCCGCCTCCGGCCGGACGTGCTCGGCGAACGGCTCGCCGCGCTCTGGCGGCTGTCCGCGGCCAAGCCGAACCGGATCCTGCCCGTCCTGGCCGCCGCCGCGCGCGGCGGCGCGGGCCGGACGGTGTGGGCCGTGCTCGCGGCCGTGATCACCGAGCTCGCCACCGAGCCCGGCAGTCGCGGGCTGGCCGACGCCCTCACCCTCGCCGCCGAGTGCGCGGCGGCCGAGGGCATCCGTACCACGCTCCCGGCTCTCGACGCCCTGACCGCACCGGTGGCACCCCGGCGCGTCCGGGCGGAAGCGGCGCGCCTGGCCGGGATCCTCACGGCGTGACGACAGCGGCGGAGCGGCCGCGTCGCGCACCACCGCTCCTGCCGAGCACGGGCCGGGGGGCGCGGGCCCGGGGCGCGGGCCTGGGGCACGGGCCCGGCTCCGTGCCCCCCCCCGGGGGGGGCGCCGGCGGTGACCCGGGGTGCGCCTTCCCGAACCGCCCGGGCCCGAGCGGGACAGCCGGCGGCGAACCGCTCGCCGCCGGCTGTCCCGCCCATCGATCGACGGAACGTCAGCCGAGGACGAACGTCTGGAGGCTGCTTCCGCCCTGGGGGCGCTGTTCGAACTGGCTGTTCTGGGTGGCGCCGGCGGTGAGGTAAAGGCCACTCAAGCGGTTGACGAGACGCACGCGGCCGTTGCCGGCGTCCTCCGGCCGCCATTCGTCGTTGGTGTCGGCGCCGGGTGCGTAGGCATGCTGAATGATCTTGGCTCCGGCGGCCTTGGACGCGTTCAGCACGGCCAGGTCCTTGCCGCTGTTCTGGTTGACGACGCGCACGTAACCGTCGGTGAGCGGCCGGAGCTCGAAGCGCTGGTTCGGGGCGTCGGTCCTCGGCCGGCGGATGACCGGGGCGCCGTCGGCGACGCTGCTCCCGCTGATGTCCACCGCGTCGCCGGTCCCGGCGACGGTCATCGTGCGGTAGGTCGTCGGGACCGCGCAGCCGACCTTGATCGTCACGGGCTTGCCGGTGGTGTCGCCGAGTTGGCTGGTGGTGACGGGGGTGATCAGGGCGGTGCCGGTGACCCTGGCGGTCACCGTTCCGGCGGAGTCGACGGTGGCGACGGCCGGATCGCTGCTGGTGTAGGTGATGGTCGGCAGCAGGGGCAGGATCCTGTTGGTGCCGTTGGTGGTGACTTCGTCGGTGGTGACCTGGGCGGCGTCGGTGGCGGTCAGGTCGGCGCGCAGGTTCAGTCCGTTGTCGAAGTCGTTGTCCTTGACGACGGCGCCGGAGGAGGCGCGGTAGACGAACAACGAGCTCGTGTACGGTGCCGCGGCGGTGACCGTGCGGACGGTTCCGGTGGTGCCCGGGGCCAGGCAGGTGGTGGTCGTCTCGGCCGCGAACGCGGTGTCGCGATCGAGACGGGCGACGTTGTTGCGCTCGAAGGTGATGCCGCCGACGCTCTTGGCGTTGAGGAGGCGGACGTCGCCGATCCTGAAGTCGTTGTCCTGGACGCGGATGTTGCGGCTCACCGGGTTGGCGGCGTCCTGGACCTGGTTGGTGGGCTCGATCAGGATCGCCGGGCCCGCCGGGCGCAGGAAGGTGTTGTTGGTGATCAGGACGTCCTGGGCGGGGCCGGACTCGTACCACTCCTTGGCGTCGGAGGAGATGAAGATGCTGGCCATCCCGGTGCCGTCGAAGGTGTTGTCCTTGATGACGACGGGCTTGCGGGTGGTGACCAGGATGCCGCGGGTGGGGATGTTGACGACGGTGTTGCCGCTGATGTCGACGGTGGGCGTGTAGGTGGTGTTCTCCACCACGAAGTCCCCGGGGGTCACGGAGGCGGGGACGACCCGGTCGAAGGTCACCTTCATGGTCTTCAGGGGCTTGTCGTGGTCGCGGCCGGTCGGGCCGTCGACGGAGACGACCTTCACGGTGGTGCCGGGGACGGCCGCCATCGTCCGCTTGTCCACGATCTCCGCGCTGTCGCCGGGGTAGAACTGCGGGAACCCGGCCGTCTGGGGATGCTTGTAGGCGAGGGTGAGCGTCCGGCCGTCCGCGGACCGGCCGGTGACCTCGACATAGGTGCCGTGGATGTTGATCGCGTCGTCGTGCGCGCCGTCGAAGACGTTGTTCCTGATGTTCACCGTGCCCTTGATGCCGGACATCTGGACGAAGTCGGCGAACCCGACCGTACTGCGCCCGCTCGCGGGGTCGGTGCGGAACTCGTTGCCCTCGATGGTGAGGTTCTCGCTCATCTGCCCCAGGAAGCCGAAGCCGTGCAGGTAGCGGGCCTTCAGCCTCTTCACGGTGACGTCCTTGGACTCCCAGAAGAACGCGGAGGCGGTGTCGCGGGTGTCCTCGCGCATCTGGTAGACCAGCCCCCGGTCGGAGGGCTGCGCCGCGGTCGTGTAGTCGATGCGCAGCTTGTTACCGGCCAACGGCGTCATCGACGCCACGTCCTTGAACAGCACGCCGCTGCCCCCGCGCCAGGTGGTCCTGGTCGCCGGGTCGTGGAGTTGGGTGTACCGCATGCCGTTGACGCCGGACCAGTAGGGCTGTCCGGTGGCGGGGCTCTTCTCGCCGAGCCAGGTGACCTGGCCGTTCGCGACGCTGAAGCCGTTGGTGGGCGGGACGCTCAGCACCCGGTATCCGCGGCCGTTGGACACGCCCGTCTCGCTGACGGTGGCGTCGACGACCTTGGGAGCGGTGACGTCGAAGCTGAAGTCGCGCACCGTGACGTTCTGGGAGCGGACGGCGGCGAAGGCGGTCATCAGTCCGTGGAACTGCAGGTGCGAGCCGGCGCCGTCGATCGTGACGTCGCGCATGTCCTCCATGAGGATGCCGATCCGCTTGTCCCGGTAGGTCTGGTCGGCGCCGACGGTGTTCGACAGGTACAGCTCCCGGGTCTCGGCCTGCTCCGGATAGATCTGGTAGGTGCCGCGGGGGAACAGCACCCGCACCGGCCCCCGCACGGTCTTGGCCTGTTGCAGTGCCGCTTTCACCGCGCCGGCGCTGTCCTGCGCGCCGGTCCGGTCGGCGCCGAACGCCGTCACGTCGACCACCGTCTCCGCGGGCTCGGCCGCCTGCGCCGGCAGAGGCACGGCGAGGGCGGCGACGACGGCCGCCGCCGCCGCGAACAGCGCCGACCGGCCGCGCCCCCGCCCGGGCCTGCGTGAGGGATGCCGCGGAACCGTAGGGCTCCACGGCGGAAGGGAATGTCGCATGCGGATCTCCTGGGTGGTGGGAGGTGCGTGCTTGCCGAACGGCAAGGTCTCCGGGCGGCCCCGCCGAGGGCCGTCGGGCCCCGGGCGGGGCGGGTCCTTCGGCCTACCGGCGCCCGGGGTGGTCGGCCGAAGGACGGCCTGGTGGGGCGTCAGTTGCAGCCGGCGCCGCTGGCCCTGAAGGTGGCGGCGTCGACCATGGTGGTGGGAGCGAACGCCTCGGCGGGCATGTCCGTGCCACTCTTCAGCTTGTCGTAGAGGGTCTGGACGGCCAGCGCCCCGACGTCCCTACCGTTGATGAACAGGGCGGCCCGCATCCCGGAGGGTTTGTCGGAGCCCCAGTTCTTGCAGGCGAGGTAGGCGCCCAACCCCACACCGATCACGTGGTCGGCCTTGAAGCCGGCGTTCTCCAGCGCGGTGACGCCGCCCTGGACGTTCTCGTCGTTGCAGCCCCAGACCACCCAGTGCTTCACGCTCGGGTTGGCGGTGACGACGGCGGCGATCCTGTCCTGGGCGCCGGTGGGGGTGTTGTCGGTCGCGACGTCGATGTTCTGCACTCCGGTGCCCCCGCCGCTCAGGAAGGCGGCCTTGGCGGACTTGACCCGGGAGGTGCAGACGGTGACGTCCTGCTTCCAGGCGGAGATGCTCCGGGTCTCGGCCGGGTTCCACCCCGACCTGCCGAACTCCTCGGCGGCACGCTTGCCGACCTCGGCGCCCATCTGCTCGCCACTGAAGCCGATCCGGGGCACCATGTCCCCCGGCGCGCAGCCCGCCGGGTCGGGGCCGGTGGCGCAGATCTGGTCGTCGGAGGTCAGCAGGGCGACCTTGGCCTCCCTGGCCGCCTGCACGACCTGGGGGCCGACCGCCGGATCCGGGACGACGACGATCAGGCCGTTGGTCTTCTGCGCGATGGCGGACCGGACCTCACTGACCGTCTTGTTGGCGTCGTTACCGAGGTTGACCACCTTGAGGTCGACACCGAGCTCGGCGGCCTTGGCCTTCGCCCCGGCCGCCTCGCCGACGAAGTACTCCTGATCACCCTGCTTCTGCAGGTACGTCATCGAGATCCGGCCGCTCACCGGAGCGACCGCACCACCCGCGTTGGGGGACGGGGAAGACTGCTGACCGGTGGAGCACGCGGTGCTCAGGGCGGCTGTGAGCAGGAGAGCGGTGGCGGCGGGCACGGTGCGACGGTGCGAAGTGGTGGACATGAACGCTCCAGGGGGACGCGCGACTCTGCGCGGGAAGGGGCGATGCGGGGGTGGTGCCTGACGGCGGTGCGGGCCGGTCGACGTGCGGATTCATTCGGCCACCTCCGCGGACAGCCGTCGGTACGGCCGTGCGGACGCCGGAGGGGGCTGGTCGAGGCTTCGGCCGGCAAAGCCCCGCCCCGAGGAGGGCGCCTCGACGACGTTCGCGTGATCCGGGGTTCCGGGGGAGCGCGTGGACGTACGGCGGTGCGGTTTCCGCGCCGTGCCCGACCTCTTGGACGCCGATCCTGTGGCGGAGATGACTCCCTGTCAAGATTTTTGCATAATTTATGTCCAGCGGTACGGTGGCGGCATGACAGAGCAGACGTGCCACCGCTTCCGTGACCGGGTGGCAGTGATCACCGGTGCCGCCGCCGGGATCGGCGCCGCGACCGCGCGGCGGCTCGCCGCCGAGGGCGCCGCGGTGGTGATCGTCGACATCGCCGACGCCGCCGGGCGGGCGACGGCCGAGGCGATCACGCACGAGGGCGGGCAGGCCGAGTACCGGCACGGCGACGTGACGTCCGCGGCCATGTGGGAGGAGCTCGCGACGCACGTGCACCGGCGCTACGGGCGGTTGGACGTGCTGCACAGCAACGCCTACGCGGTGGTCGTCAAGCCCGCCCACGAGCTCACCGAACCGGAGTGGGACGGCCAGCTGGCGGTCACCCTCAAGGCCGCCTGGCTGGGGGTGCGGGCCTTCGCCGGGGCGCTGCGCGACAGCGGCGGCTCGGTGGTCCTGACCTCGTCCGTCCACGCGCTGGTCGGGCTGCCGGGCCACCCCGCCTACGCCGCCGCCAAGGGTGCGCTGTGCTCCCTCGGCCGCCAACTGGCCGTCGAGTACGGACCGTCGGTGCGGGTCAACACCGTCCTGCCCGGTCCGATCATGACGGCGGCGTGGGACCGGGTAGACCGGGCGGGCCGGGCCGACAGCGTGGCCGGGACGGTGGCCCAGCGCTTCGGCACCCCCGAGGAGGTGGCGGCCGCGGTCGCCTTCCTCGCCTCGACCGACGCCACCTACGTCACCGGGACCACGCTCGTGGTGGACGGCGGGTGGTCGATCGTCAAGGCCTCCTCATGACACGAACCACGACACGAACCACGACACGGACCACAGCGCGCCCGAACACCCGCGACGCCCCCGCCGAGGAAGGCCTCCCCATGAACCCGCCGCCCCGCAATCTGCATCGGCAGATCATCGACATCATCGGCGAGCGGATCGTCAGCGGCGCCCACCCCCCGGGATCGCTGCTCCATCCGGACCGGCTGGAGCAGGACCTCGGGGTCAGCAAGACCGTCCTGCGCGAGGCCCTGCGCGTCCTCGCGTCCAAGGGGCTCATCGACTCGCGCCAGAAGCTGGGCACCTTCGTCCGGCCCCGCGCGAACTGGAACCTCCTGGACAGCGACCTGCTGCGCTGGCAGGGCGCCGGCGTGCCCGACCAGGCCTTCCTGACCAACCTGGACGAGGTCCGCTCCATCATGGAGCCGGCCGCCGCCCGCCTCGCCGCCCGGCGCCGCGACGACGCCGACCTCGCCGACCTCGCCCACGCCCTGGAGCGGATGACCGAGGCGGGCCACGACACCGAAGCCGCGGTCGAGGCCGACCTCGCCTTCCACCGCGCCCTGCTGACCGCGACCCACAACGAACTGCTCACCCGCATGGAAGTGGTGATCGAGGCCGACCTGCGGGTGCGCGACCACCTCGTCCACAGCGCCGGGCACTGGATCGACCCCGTGCCCGCGCACCGCGCGGTCCTGGACGCCCTGCGCGACCGCGACCCGCGGGCCGCCGAGCAGGCCGTGCGGGACCTGCTCGCGCAGGCCACCGCCGACCTCGACCTGATACACCCCGGGGAGACGGCATGAAGATCACGGCCCTGGAAACCTTCCTCGTCGCCCCGCGCTGGCTGTTCCTGCGCGTCGCCACCGACGAGGGGATCACCGGGTGGGGCGAACCCGTCGTCGAGGGCCGCGCGGAGACCGTCCGGGCCGCCGTCGGAGAACTGGCCGACCTCCTCGTCGGCGCGGACCCGCTCCGCATCGAACACCACTGGCAGGTGCTCACCAAGGGGGGCTTCTACCGCGGCGGCCCCGTCCTCTCCAGCGCCGTCGCCGGCATCGACCAGGCCCTGTGGGACATCAAGGGCAAGACCCTGGGCGTGCCCGTCCACCAGCTGCTCGGCGGCCCGGTCCGCGACCGGCTGCGGATGTACGCGTGGATCGGCGGCGACAGCCCCGCCCACGTCGCCGAACTCGCCCGGGAACAGATCGAGGCCGGGTTCACCGCCGTCAAGATGAACGGCTCCGCGCACCTGCGGCCCATCGACACCCCCGCCCGGACCCGGGCCGTCGTCGACCGGGTGGCCGCCGTGCGCGAGGCCATCGGCGACCACCACGACGTCGCGATCGACTTCCACGGCCGCATGTCGACCGCGATGTCCCGGCGCCTCCTGCCCCTGCTGGAACCCCTGAACCCGCTGTTCGTGGAGGAGCCCGTCCTGCCCGAACACGCCCGCGACCTGCGCCGGCTCGTCGACTCCACCACCGTGCCGCTCGCCTGCGGCGAACGGCTCTACTCCCGCTGGGACTTCCGCGACGTCCTCACCACCGGCATCGCGGTCGCCCAACCCGACGTCTCGCACGCGGGCGGCATCTCGGAGGTCCGCCGCATCGCCGCCCTGGCCGAGACCCACGACGTCGTCATGGCCCCGCACTGCCCCCTCGGACCGATCGCGCTCGCCGCCAGCATCCAACTCGGCTTCGCCGTACCGAACTTCCTCATCCAGGAGCAGAGCGTCGGTATCCACTACAACCAGGGCGGCGACGTGCTCGACTACCTCCTCGACACGACACCGCTGCGGTTCACCGACGGATACGCCGCCCTCCCGACCGCCCCGGGCCTGGGGATCGAGATCGACGAGGCCGCCGTACGCCGCGCCGCCGAACGCGGGCACCGCTGGCGCAACCCCGTCTGGCGCCACGAGGACGGCGGGTTCGCGGAATGGTGAACCAGCCTCCGGTGGACCGACTCCCGGTGGACCAGCCCCCGGTGGACCGACCCCCGCTGCACCAAATCCCCGTGGGCCGGATCCCCCTCACCGCCACGACCGACCCCCACCGCGGCGGCCGCTGGACCAGCCTGCGGGGCGGCGGGCGCGAGTGGCTCTGGCACCGCCACGACGGCGCCCGCGACACCGTCCGGCCCGGCGACGCCTTCGTCGACGCCGGCGGTCTGGAGGAATGCCTCCCCACCGTCCGCGGCACCCCCGACCACGGCGACGCCTGGTCCCGGCCCTGGCGGCGCGACGGCGGCACCGACGTGCTCGACCACCCCGACTTCGTCCTGCGCCGCGGCCTGCGGCAGGACCGGTCCGGGGCCCTGCGCGCCACCTACCACCTGTCGGCGGACCCCGGGTACCGCTTCCTCTGGGCGGCGCACGCGCTGCTCGACGTCGGTCCAGGCGCCCGGCTCGTCGCACCGACGGGCACGGCCACCCGGGTCTTCCCCGAGGCCGCCCCGCTGATCGACCGGCCGTGGCCCGCGAACGCCCCCCACCTCACCGGGCACTGGCCCACGCCGCTCGGGCTGCCCCTGGACCGCCTCGGACCCGACGACGGCACCGCCGTGGGCGCCGTGCTCACCGACTGCGCGGACGTGTCGGTCGTCGACGGCCCGGACACCCTGCGCCTCACCCTCCGGGCCGACACCGACGTCCCCGTCTCCGTCGCCCTGTGGCGCAACCTCGGCGGCTACCCCGCCACCGACCCCTACCGCAGCATCGGCGTCGAACCCGTGCTCGGCGCCGTCTTCGACCTCGCGGAGGCCGGCGAAGGCGACGCGGCCCTCGTCCCCGCCGCCGGCGAACTGCGCTGGGAACTGACCATCACCGCCGACCGCGCCTCCTCCCCACCCCGTGAAGGCACGCCATGAGACCGAGCGAACTCCCGTACCGCACCCTCGTCATCGTCCGCGGCACCGACCGCGACGCCGCCCTGCGCACCGTACTCGCCCTCGCCGAGGAGGGCCTCACCGCCAGCGAGGTCTCCCTCACCACCACCGACGCCCTGTGGGTGATCGAACAGGCCCGCCGCGAGCTCGGCCCCGACGCCCACCTCGGCGCCGGCACCGTCCTGACCACCGAGGACGCCGCCCGCGCCACCGAAGCCGGAGCCGGCTTCCTCGTCACCCCCGGCCTCGTCACCCACCTGCCCCACGGCCCCGGACACCCACCCGTCCTGATGGGCGCCCTGACACCCGGCGAGATCATGGCGGCCACCCGGCACGGCGCCCACGCCGTCAAACTCTTCCCCGCCTCCCACGGCGGCCCCGCCTACCTGGCCGCGCTGCGCGCGCCCTTCCCCGACGTCCCCTTCGTGCCGGTCGGCGGGATCGACGCCGCCACCGCCCTCGCCCACCTCGCCGCCGGGGCCACCGCCGTCGGCGTGGGCTCGCCCCTGATCGGCGACGCGGCCGACGGCGGCGACCAGCACGCCCTGCGCGCCCGCGCGGCCCACTGGCGCGCCGCCCTCACCCGGGCGGTGCCCGCATGACCGCCCCCGAGGTGGTGACCGTCGGCGAAGCCATGGCCGCGCTGCGCGCCACCGGACCGATCAGACTCGCCCCGCCCGTCGACCTGTCCGTCGCCGGAGCGGAGGCCAACGTCGCCATCGGCCTCGCCCGCCTCGGCCACCGCGCCCGCTGGGTCGGCCGGGTCGGCGACGACCCCTTCGGCGCCCTGGTCCTGCGCACCCTGCGCGCCGAGAACGTCGACACCACCCACACCCACGTCGACACCGACGGCCGCCCCACCGGCCTGCTCGTACGCGAGGACTCCATCAGCGACCTCGCCGCCGTCCACTACCACCGCGAGCGATCCGCCGGATCCGCCCTCCACCCCGAACACGTCCTGCCCGCCCTGGACCCCGGCACCCGCGTCCTCCACCTCACCGGCATCACCCCCGCCCTCGGCCCCTCGGCCGCCCTCACCGTCCGGGCCGCCGCCGCCCGCGCCCGCGAACTCGGCATCACCGTCAGCCTCGACCTCAACCACCGGGCCCGCCTGTGGACCCACCACGAGGCCCGCCGCACCCTCCTGCCGCTGGCCCGCGCCGCCGACATCCTCATCGCCTCCGCCGACGAACTCCACCTGGTCGCCGACGACCCCACCCGCGACGAGGCCGACACCGTCGCCGCCCTCCTCGACCGGGGCACCCGCGAGGTCGTCATCACCCGCGGCGGCGACGGAGCCCGCGTCACCACCACCGAGGGCACCCACCACGCCCCGGCCCGGCACGTCCCCGTCGTCGACGTCATCGGCGCCGGCGACGCCTTCGTCGCCGGCTACCTCTCCGCCCTCCTCGACCACCTCACCGTCGAGCAACGCCTCCACCGCGCCACCGACACCGCCGCCTTCGCCGTCGCCACCCGCGGCGACTGGGAAGGCCTGCCCACCCGCACCGACCTCACCCTCCTCGACACCCCCACCGGCACCACCCTGCGCTGACCCCGAGGAACCCGATGCCGCACACCATCACCGTCCGGGCCCGCGGGACCCACGAACTCGCCGAAGGCGCCCGCTGGGTCGACAACCGCCTGGTCTTCACCGACATCCTCACCGGACGCCTCCTCCACACCCCCAACCCCGCCCCCACCCCCGCCCGGGAACTCCTGCGCCTGCCCGTCCCCCTCGGCGCCGTCGCCCCCGTCGCCGGCCGCCCCGGACACTGGATCGCCGCCGCCGGCACCGGCATCGCCCTCGTCGCACCCGACGGCACGACCGACTGGCTGGCCCGCCCCGAGGACGACTCCCCCGTCCCCGTCCGCATGAACGACGGCGCCTGCGACCCCCGCGGCCGGTTCTGGGCCACCAGCATGCCGTTCGACGGCACCCCCGGCGCGGGCAACCTCTACCGCACCGACCACGACGGCACAGTCCACCACGTCCTCGACGGCCTCACCGTCGCCAACGGCCCCGCCTTCACCCCCGACGCCACCCACCTCTACGTCGCCGACAGCACCGCCGGCGTCATCCACCGCTGCGCCCTCGACACCCACGGGAACATCACCCACCGCGAGGAGTTCGCCCGCACCAGCAACACCGGCGCCCCCGACGGCATGACCGTCGACAACGACCACCACCTCTGGGTCGCCCTCTGGGGCGGCGCCGCCGTCCACCGCTACCACCCCGACGGCACCCTCAGCGCCAGGATCCACCTCCCCACCCCCCAACCCACCTCCGTCTGCCTCACCCCCACCGGCACCCTCTACATCACCACCGCCCGGTACGGCCTCACCACCGACCCCGGCCTGTCGGGAAGCGTCCTCCGCACCACCGTGGACACCGCGGCGCCACCGGCGGCCGCCTACACACCCCGCTGACCGACCACCCGACCGGTCGGGGGGGGGGGGGGCCCGCCCCCGCCCCCCCCCCCGGCGCCCCCCCACCGCCGTTCAGCACGGTCCGGCGCCGTCGGGCGTGCCGGGCGTCAGGGCACCATGCCCTGCTGGCCGGAGCCCGACGGACTGGCCGAGGTGGTCGGCCTGGTCGGCTTGGTGCTGCTGGGCGAGGGGCCCGTCGAGCTGGACGGCGAGGACGACGGCTGCGGGGTGGTGCAGAGCCCGGGGATCAGGCAGCTGGGCGAGGCTCCGCCGCCACCACCGGTACCACCGCCGCCACCGCCACCGCCGTTGGTCGGCGGCTGGGTCTTGGTCGGCGCCTGCGTCGGCACCGTGCCCGGGCAGTCCACGCCGGGGACACAGGCCGGGCCCTGGGTGGCGGGCGGCTGCGTCGGCTGCTGCGCACCCGGGTCCGGCGCGGTGGTGGCCATGGTCTCGGTCGCCGAGGGCGAGGTCGAGGGGCTGGCCGTGCTGGGGGCGCCGGAGGAGTCCACCTGGCTGCCGACCGGCTGCGGTGCCGGGAAGTCCATCTTCTTCTCGTTGGCCAGGGCGGCCTTCATGTACCGGGTGAAGATGTCGGTCGGGGTGTCACCACCGTGCACCGAGTCCTTGCCGCCGGTGCCGTTGAGCGACAGCCGCTCGTGCTTGGTCGGGTCCTCGCGCCACATCGCGACGCTGGTGGCCAGCTGCGGGGTGTAGCCGACCCACCAGGCCGACTTGTTCTGGTCGGTGGTACCGGTCTTGCCGGCCACCGGGCGGCCCAGCGCGTTGCTCTTCGAGCCGGTACCGTTCTTCGCCACGTTCACCAGGACGTCGGTGACGTTGTCGGCGACGGCGGGCTCCAGGGCCTGCTTGAGCTCCGGCTTGTTGAAGCCGGGCCGCGCCACGCCCTTCACCTCGACCTTGGTCACCGAGTACGGCTCGGCCTGCTTGCCGCTGGCCGCCAGGGTCGCGTACGCGTCGGCCATCCGGATCGGGCTGACCGTGGAGGTGCCGAGGGCGAAGGTCGGGGTCTTCGGATCCGCGAAGCTCTCCTTGCGCACGCCCATCGCCTCGGCGATGTTGGCCACGTTCTGCCCGCCGACGTCCTGGTTGAGCTGGACGAACGGCACGTTGTACGAGTTCTGCATGGCCATCCGCAGCGAGACGAAGCCGCGCTTGCCGGCGTCCTCGTTCTTCTGCCGGTAGGGCTTGCCGTCGTCGCCGATCACCAGCGAGCCGTCCGGCTTGCGGATCTCGGACAGGTCGTCGGACTGGTAGCGGCTGTCGGCGTTGATCCGCTTCGGCTTGCCCTTGTCGTCGGTCGCGGTCTGCACGCCGACCTGCATCGCGGCGGCCAGCACGAACGGCTTGAAGGTCGAGCCGACCTGGACGCCCTTGGCGTCCGCGTTGTTGTCGAAGTGCTGGTTCTCCACGCCGTCGCCGCCGTACAGGGCGACGATCGCGCCGTCGCCGGGGCGGACGCTGGCCGCCCCGAACTGGACCCAGTTGTCCTTGTCCGGGCGTTTCTGCACGTTGAGCGTCTCGCCCTTGACGTCGTCCACGGCCTTCTTGAGGGCGTCGACCTTGTCCTTCTCGAAGGTCGTGTAGATCTTGTAGCCGCCCTTGTCGATCGACTGCTGGCTGATCGTCGGGTCCTTGGACATGACGAACTTGTTGGCCGTGTCGACCAGGTAGCTGATCTCACCGTTCATGTTGGCCGGCGGCTTGCGCGGGATCGGCGCGGGGAACGTCGTGCACTTGGCCCGCTCCTCCGCCGTGGCGTTCTTGGTGTCGACCATCCGCTGCAGGATCCACTTCCAGCGGCCCTCGGCGCGTTCCTGGTTGGCCGGGTTGGTGGGGTCGTACAGCGCGGCGCCCTTGAGCAGACCGGCCAGCATGGCGCTCTGGCAGATGTCGAGGTCCTTGGCGTCGACGCCGTAGTACGCCTGCGCGGCCGCCTGGATGCCGGTGGCCCCGCGGCCGAACCAGCTGATGTTCAGGTAGTCCCGCAGGATGTCGGGCTTCTCCATCTCCTGATTGACCTTCAGGGTGATGAAGAACTCGCGCACCTTACGGCCGAGCGTCTGGTCCTGGCTCAGGTAGGCGTTCTTGACGTACTGCTGGGTGATCGTCGAGGCGCCCTGCGTCTCGCCGCCGGTCGCCATGTTGTACACGGCGCGCATCATGCCCACGGGGTCGATGCCGCTGTCGGTGCGGAAGGTCGCGTTCTCCGCGGCGATGACGGCGTTCTGCACGTTGGGGCTGATGTCGGCGAGCGGGACGATCTGACGGTTGGTCTCGCCCTTGCGGGTCATCTCCGAACCGTCGGCCCAGTAGTAGATGTTGTTCTGCTCGTTCACCAGGTCGTGGATCTCCGGGACCTTGGTGGTCGCGTACGCGTACCAGATCCCGCTCACACACATCGCGAAGAAGACCAGGAAGCCGGTCAGCCACTGCTTCCAGGACGGCAGCCAGCGGCGGACACCCTGCTTGCCGAAGCGCGGGTAGTCGATGAACCGCTTCTTGCCGGGCTTGCCGCCGGCGGCCTCCGCAGCCGACGCCGCACCGCCGCGCTTGCCGCCCTTCTGGGCCGCCTTGCGCATCTCGGCGCGGCCCATCCGGGGCTGCTGCGCGGTCTCCCGCAGGCCCGCGGGGCGCTTGCGGGCGGGCCGGTCCGAGCTGAGCTCGTCCCGTCCGGCTCCGCCCTGGCCGCCGTTGTCGCCCGGGGGCTGCCCGCCACCGTCGGCGGACCTCCGCCGTCGTTCGCTCATGTTCCAGCTACTCCTCGCCAGGCGGTCGAGCCTGAAGGCAGGGTTCACGTCCGATGCCCGCAACCGCCCTAACCCCGGAGGTGGTCCTCGTGCACACGCGACAGCGTACGCAGCCGGGAAATACAACTAATCGGGCATCAGTCCCCAATGCCCGCAAAACGGCAGCAGATCATTACATGCCCGTTGCCAAGCACACCTGCGCGTCGCCTTGTGATCACATTCACGCGTGCCCCTCTTGCTCGACCGGGGACCCAGGTTTACTGTTCTCGATATATCGAGCCGATACATCGGAGCGACATACCGCCGGAGACGGCGGACCGGGAAGCGACCGGAAGGACGGAGGA
The DNA here is from genome assembly GCF_042752535.1 of Kitasatospora sp. NPDC059327. Lineage (NCBI taxonomy): Bacteria > Bacillati > Actinomycetota > Actinomycetes > Kitasatosporales > Streptomycetaceae > Kitasatospora > Kitasatospora sp. NPDC059327. The sequence continues at coordinate 25,418 of NZ_JBHYYB010000028.1, forward strand.
CCACGGCATTGGGCAGGCGCTCAGGAGTGCTGGAGTTCGCCGTTCTCGGCCTGCTCCACGACTCCCCGATGCACGGCTACGAGCTGCGCAAGCGGCTCAACGTCCTGCTCGGAACATTGCGCGCGTTCTCCTACGGAACGCTCTATCCGTGTCTGAAGAGCCTGGTGGCCCAGGGTTTCCTCGTCGAGGACAACCCGGACGACGAGTACGTCCCGGCCACCGCGCTCAACGGCAAGCGGTCCAAGATCGTCTACCGGCTCTCCCCCGAGGGCAAGGAGCGCTTCGAGGAACTGCTCGCCGACTCCGGCCCGGACGCGTGGGAGGACGAACACTTCGGTGTCCACTTCGCGTTCTTCGGCCAGACCGACCGGGCCGTGCGGATGCGCGTCCTGGAAGGACGCCGCAGCCGGCTGGAGGAGCGCCTCGAACGGATGCGCAACTCGCTCGCCCGGGCCCGCGAGCGGTTCGACGACTACACCGTCGAGCTGCAACGGCACGGCCTGGAGTCGGTCGAGCGCGAGGTCCGGTGGCTCAACGAGCTGATCGAGACCGAGCGGGCCAACCGCAGCGGCCGGACCGGACCGCTCACGGACGGACCGACCACCGCGGCAACCGACAAGACTTCGGACGGCCGTGGCCAGGAGGCCGGATCCCCGGATCCGCCCGGGCCACCGTACGACCGCCCGGGGCGCTCCGACCAGGAGCGCTGACACCGCGTCCGCCCTCGGCACGCGGCAGGAGTGGGCGCCTCGCGCCCGTCAAGCATTCATCGAAGAAGCAGGACGAGAGCCGCCGAGCACCGGCGGCCCTCATGAGATCACAGGGAGCAACCGGAATGGGTTCGGTTCGCGTAGCCATCGTGGGCGTGGGCAACTGCGCCGCGTCGCTGGTGCAGGGTGTCGAGTACTACAAGGACGCCGACCCGGCCGGCAAGGTCCCCGGCCTGATGCACGTCCAGTTCGGTGACTACCACGTCCGTGACGTGGAGTTCGTCGCCGCCTTCGACGTCGACGCCAAGAAGGTCGGCTTCGACCTGGCCGACGCCATCGGCAGCAGCGAGAACAACACCATCAAGATCTGCGACGTGCCGCCGACCGGTGTCACCGTCCAGCGCGGCCACACCTTCGACGGTCTGGGTAAGTACTACCGGGAGACCATCGAGGAGTCCGACGAGACCCCGGTCGACGTCGTCCAGATCCTCAAGGACCAGCAGGTCGACGTTCTCGTCTGCTACCTGCCCGTCGGTTCCGAGCACGCGGCCAAGTTCTACGCCCAGTGCGCCATCGACGCCAAGGTCGCCTTCGTGAACGCCCTCCCGGTGTTCATCGCGGGCACCAAGGAGTGGGCGGACAAGTTCACCGAGGCCGGCGTGCCGATCGTCGGTGACGACATCAAGTCCCAGGTCGGCGCGACCATCACGCACCGCGTGATGGCCAAGCTGTTCGAGGACCGCGGTGTCATCCTCGAACGCACCATGCAGCTGAACGTCGGCGGCAACATGGACTTCAAGAACATGCTTGAGCGCGAGCGCCTGGAGTCCAAGAAGATCTCGAAGACGCAGGCCGTCACCTCGCAGATCCGTGACCGCGAGCTGGGCGCCAAGAACGTCCACATCGGCCCGTCCGACTACGTGGCGTGGCTCGACGACCGCAAGTGGGCCTACGTCCGCCTTGAGGGTCGCGCGTTCGGCGACGTCCCGCTGAACCTTGAGTACAAGCTTGAGGTCTGGGACTCCCCGAACTCCGCCGGTGTCATCATCGACGCCGTGCGCGCCGCGAAGATCGCCAAGGACCGCGGCATCGGTGGCCCGATCCTCTCGGCCTCCTCGTACTTCATGAAGTCCCCGCCGGTCCAGTACTTCGACGACGAGGCCCGCGAGAACGTCGAGAAGTTCATCCGCGGCGAGGTCGAGCGCTGAGCTCGGTGACGATCCCGGTCGTCACGCGCCGGGTTCCGGACGCCGGATCCGGGTACTGAGCGCCTCGCGCCGAGTACCCGGCCGCCGGGTCCGGAACACCGGGAGCCGCGTGCTCCCCGGGCGCTGAACGGGTCCACGGTCCGCCGTGGGCCCGTTCACCATTCTCCGGCGAATGTTTCACGTGAAACACAGGCCGGTTCCATGGCAATCTGGGCGGGTGGCGATCACGGAGAACGGCAGCACCGACCAGTCCGAGCAGCGCGCCACGCTCCTCGGGCTGCTCCACGGCCGGGACTTCCGGCGGCTGCTGACCGCCCGGGTGCTCTCCCAGCTCTCCGACGGCGTCTTCCAGGTCTCGCTCGCCGCCTACGTGGTCTTCTCCCCGGAGAAGCAGTCCTCCCCCGCCGACATCGCCTCGGTGCTGGCCGTGATGCTGCTGCCGTTCTCCGTGATCGGCCCCTTCGCCGGCGTGCTGCTGGACCGCTGGCGCCGCCGCCAGGTGCTGTTCTTCGGCAACCTGGCCCGTTTCGGGCTCGGACTGGTCACCGGCGCCCTGCTGCTGGCCGAGGCCCCGACCGCGCTGTTCTTCGCCTCCGCGCTGCTGGTCACCGCGCTCAACCGGTTCATCCTGGCCGGTCTGTCCGCCGCGCTGCCCCGGGTCGTGCGGCAGGAACAGCTCGTCACCGCCAACGCGCTCTCCCCCACCCTGGGCACGGTCGCCGCGGCCTCCGGCGGAGGCCTGGGCTTCGTGCTGCACCAGGTGATGACCCCCGGCCCGAAGGCCGACGCGGCGCTGGTGACCGTCGCCGCGCTGCTCTACCTCTCCGCCGCGCTGGCCGCCCGCCGGATGGACCGGGACCTCCTGGGGCCCGGACACCACCCCGACCGCCCCCCGCTGGGCCGGGCGCTGGGGCTGGCCGCCCGTGATCTGGGCGCGGCCGTGACCCATCTGGTCCGGGACTGCCGGCCGGCGGTGCACGCGCTCGCCGCCGTCACCGCGGCCCGGTTCTGCTACGGCGTGCTGATCGTCGTCGTGGTGATGCTCGCGCGCTACACCTTCAACGATCCGGCGGACAGCGCCGCCGGGCTGGTGACCCTGGGCCAGGCGGTCGGCCTCTCCGCCGCCGGGTTCTTCCTCGCGGCGGTGATCAGCCCGTGGTGCACCCGCCGGCTCGGGCTGGCCGGCTGGATGACGCTCTGCCTGGCGGCTCCGGTGGTCTTCGTGCCCGCGCTCGGCCTGAGCTTCTCCCTGGTGCCGTGCCTGATCGCGGCGCTGCTGCTCGGGGTGGTCACCCAGGGCACCAAGATCTGCGCCGACACCGTCGTCCAGGAGTCGGTCGAGGACGAGTACCGGGGCCGCGTCTTCGCCGTCTACGACGTGCTGTTCAACGTCGCCTTCGTGGCCGCCGCACTGGTGACGGCACTGGTGCTGCCGCTCTCCGGACGCTCGGTCGCAGTGGTCGCCGGAGTCTCCCTGGTGTACGCGCTCGCCGCCCTGCTCTATCTGCGGGCGGCCCGGCGGACCGGTCCGCTCCCCGGCGACCAGGCGTCCTGAGTCCGCGCGCGCCCTCGAAACCTGCCACGTCCGGGTGAGTCGCTAAGGTACGTCATCTGTCGGAGCGACAGCACCGCGTCTCGGGGGAGAACCTGATGAGCACACCACCCGGTCCGTACGGATCGCCGCCCCAGTACGGCTACCCGCAGGCACCCGGACCGGGCGTACCGCCGCAGGGCGGCCCGCCGTACGGTGCTCCCCCGGCTCCGCCGTACGGCCCGCCCCAGCCGCCTCCCGCCGGCTACGGACAGCCTCCGGCCCACGGCTACCCGGCCGCGCCGCCGCCGGCCCCGCCCGCACCCGGGTACGGGCAGCAGCCTCCGTACGGGCAGGCCCCGTACGGCCAGCAGCCTCCGTACGGGCAGCAACCGCCGTACGGCCGGCCCCCGGTGCCCGCCGAGCCGGCGCGGAAGACCGGGGCCAAGGCCAAGCTGAAGATCGTCGTCGCCGTGCTCGGCGGCATCGCGCTGATCATCGGCTACTTCGTCAGCGGCCCGAGCGTCAGCAGCGCCAAGGTCGGCGACTGCGTCAAGGCCACCGGCTCGCGCGACGTCGACATCGTCAAGTGCACTGACGCCAAGGCGAATTACCAGGTACTGGCCACATTCGCCGACACCACCGACACCACCCGCTGCAAGCAGACCGTCGGGACGACCAGCACGGTGTCGGGCAAGAGCGGACGGCGCTGGAACAAGAAGCGCTACGTGCTCTGCCTCGGCCCGCTGACCGGTGTGCCGCCGGTCAAGAAGTCCTGACCCCTTTCACCGACCGACCTTCCACGGGGGACCTCTGTGTCCGTTCCACCTCCCCAGATGCCGTACGGAGCGCCGCCACCGGCCGACGCCAACCCCTACGCCACCGGCAATCCGTACGGCGCCCCGCCGCCCGCGCCGGCCCCGCCCGGCTACGGCTACCCGGCCGCACCGCCGCCGCCCCCGCCCGGCTACGGCGCGCCCGCCCAGCCCGCACCGCCCGGCTACGGCGTCCCCGCCCAGCCCGGTTACGGCTACCCGCAGCAGGCCGGATACGCCCAGCAGGCACCGCAGGGCGGACCGGTCTGCCGGTTCTGCGGCGGCTTCCCGGCCGTGGAGACGACGGTCCGCGGGCACCAGGGCATCATCATCATCATGCGGTTCCTGAAGCAGCCGGGACCGTTCTGCCGCACCTGCGGCACCGCGGTGGTCCGCGACATGTCGGCCCGCACCCTGGTCCAGGGCTGGTGGGGCTACCTGTCCTCGATCATCACGCCGATCACGCTGCTGCGGAACCTCGCCGCCCACAACAAGATCAAGGACCTGCCGCCGCCGGTCCCCGGCACCCACGGCCCCCAGCTCGACCCGGGCGTCCCGCTGACCAAGCGGCCGCACATGCTGATGCTGCTGCTGCCGGTCCTCTCGATCACCTCGTTCGTCGTCCTGGTCACCACGGGCGCCCTGCTGGGCGCCGGCGACCGCGGCCCCACGCCGTACCACCCGCTGGTCCTGCCCACGCCGACGGCGGTGACCATACCCACGATGCCGTCGTTCTCGATGCCGCCCATCCCGGAGATCACCACCCCGGGCGCGGTGAAGCCGTCCACACCGGCCGGGGCCTCCTCGGTGCCCAGCGACATCGACCGCGCCAAGGCCGGCGACTGCCTGCGCAACGAGAACGGGACGGGCGCCACCCACGACCCCAACCCGCGGATCACGATGCTGTCCTGCACGGACTCGCGGGCGCAGTACAAGGTGCTCCGCAAGATCCTCGCCACCAGCGACGACAAGGCCTGCGACAACGTGCCCGACTCGGACAGCAGCTACACCCGGGAGTCCCCCTCCGCCGCCCTGAGCTACGTCCTCTGCCTCCAGGGGATCCACAGCTGACGGACGGCCGGTCCCGGCCCACACGGCGGGAGGGGTGGCTCCGGAACGTCCGGAGCCACCCCTCCCGCGTGGGCGGGTGAACACGTTCGCGCCCAGCCCTGCCGGTGAGCCTCAGCCCTGCTGGTCGGCCCACCAGGCGCGGAGCGCGGCGATCGCCTCGTCGTCCTCCATCGGGCCGTGCTCCAGCCGCAGTTCCAGCATGTGCTTGTACGCCTTGCCGACCTGCGGACCCGGCTTGAGGTCCAACAGCTCCATGATCCGGTTGCCGTCCAGCGCGGGCCGGACGGCGTCCAGCTCCTCCCGCGCCTTCAGCTCGGTGATCCGCTCCTCCAGCCCGTCGTAGGTGCGGGAGAGCGCGGCCGCCTTCTTCCGGTTCCGGGTGGTGCAGTCGGAGCGGGTGAGCTTGTGCAGGCGCTCCAGCAGCGGCCCGGCGTCGGTGACGTAGCGGCGCACCGCCGAGTCGGTCCACTCGCCGCCGCCGTAGCCGTGGAAGCGCAGGTGCAGCTCGACCAGGCGCGAGACGTCCTCGGTGAGCTCCTTCGAGTACTTGAGCTCACGCATCCGCTTGCGGGTCATCTTGGCTCCGACCACCTCGTGGTGGTGGAAGGACACCCGGCCGTCGGACTCGAAGCGCCGGGTCCGCGGCTTGCCGATGTCGTGCAGCAGCGCGGCGAGGCGCAGCACCAGGTCGGGGCCGTCCCGCTCCAGGTCGATGGCCTGCTCCAGGACGGTCAGCGAGTGCTCGTAGACGTCCTTGTGCCGGTGGTGCTCGTCCCGTTCCAGCTTCAGGGCCGGCAGCTCGGGCAGCACGTGGTCGGCCAGGCCGGTGTCGACGAGCAGCCGCAGGCCCTTGACCGGGTGGGCGGCCACCAGCAGCTTGTTGAGCTCGGCCTGGACCCGCTCGGCGGAGACGATGGTGATCCGGTCGGCCATCGCGGTCATCGCGGCGACGACCTCGGGGGCGGGCTCGAAGTCCAGCTGGGCCGCGAAGCGGGCGGCCCGCATCATCCGCAGCGGGTCGTCCGAGAAGGACTCCTCCGGGGTGGCGGGGGTGCGCAGCACCCGGGCCTCCAGGTCGTCCAGACCGCGGTGCGGGTCGACGAAGCCCCGGCCGGGCAGGTCGACGGCCATCGCGTTGACGGTGAAGTCACGGCGGACGAGGTCCTGCTCGATGGTGTCGCCGTAGGTGACCTCGGGCTTGCGCGAGGTGCGGTCGTACGCCTCGGAACGGTACGTGGTGATCTCGATCAGGAAGGAGCCCAGCGGGGTGTCCTTGCGCGCGCCCACCGTGCCGAAGGCGATGCCGACGTCCCAGACGGCGTCGGCCCAGCCCTTGACCAGCTTCAGGACCTCGTGCGGGCGGGCGTCGGTGGTGAAGTCCAGGTCGTTGCCGAGGCGGCCCAGCAGCGCGTCCCGGACCGAGCCGCCGACCAGCGCGAGCCGGTGCCCGGCGGCCTGGAAACGGCGGGCGATCTCGTCGGCGACCGGGGAAACCCGGAGCAGTTCCTGCAGCCCCAGGGTCTGCGCCTCGCTCAGGCCTGGGACGGCCTGGGTGGCGATGCTGGAATGATGGGCGCCGGACTCGTGGGCGGTGGGCTCATTGGCAGTGGACACGGCACACAAGGGTACGTGGCCCGACGGCCCCGCTGCCCGCGCGTTTTCCGCCGCTCACCCCGAGGCCCGCAACACTGCACCCCCCGCCGCATCGTTACCATGCCGGGTGGAGCGAGTCTCGGGCACCGGCGAGGAGCCGCGGTGCCGCGCGCGGCACGGCCGGCCGGACCATCGGGCGGACGCGTTCCTCACCACTGATCCACCGAACCACTGATCCACGGCCGGTCGTTCCGGCCGGCGGGACATCCGCAGCAGCACAGCATCGAGCAGCGAGCAATCGAGAACGGCGAGGGCGAAGCGCGTGGGCGAGCCGGCACGGCACTCGGGCCTGGAGGCGGACGGACACCCTGGGCGGGCCGCCGAACGCACCGGAAGTGCCGCCCACGGGCGCGGCCCGGGGCGCCGTGCGGCGCGCACCGTCCGGCGGTTGGCGGTCGCGCTCGGCGCCGCGCTGGCACTGCTGCCGGCCGTTCCGGCCGGTGCGCTGCCCGCCGCGGGCCCCCGCCCGGCGGCCGAGACGGCGGTCTCGGCCGAGTACCCGGTGGTGATGACCATCGAGACGGTGAACAAGCCGGTGGCCGTCCCCAACGGCACCGTGACGATCACCGGGCACGTCACCAACGCCGGCAAGTCGGTGCTGAAGTCGGCCCACGCCGCGGTGCGCAAGCCCTGGCTGGGCAAGCCGCTGACCACCCGCAGCGAGCTGACCGACGTCACCACCCGGACCAACCCGACCGGCCGCGACGGGGTCGACCTGGACAGCCCGCAGTACGCACTGAACGAGCTGGGCCCGGGCCAGAGCCAGCCGTACACGCTGAGCGTCGCCGTGAGCGACCTCCAGCTGTCCACCGAGGGCGTGTACGAGCTGGCCGTGGACGCCTGGGGCTCGACCGCCGACAACCAGCGCGACCGCCCGCTGGGCATCGCCCGGACCTTCCTGCCCTACGACCCGGGCGCGACCGGCGCGCAGCCCTCCAAGGTCACCACCCTCTGGCCGCTGGTGCACGCCCCGGTGCTGGCCGCGCAGACCTTCTCCGACAACGAGCAGACCATCCCGGTCCTGCGCGACGACAGCCTGGCGGCGGAGTTCGCGCCGGGCGGCCGGCTCTACGAACTGGTGGAGACCGGGTCGTCGCTGACCGGGCTCACCTGGGTGGTCGACCCGGACCTGCTGGACACCGCGTTCGCCATGACCAAGCAGTACCGGGTGCAGAAGCCCGGCAGCGAGAAGAAGGCCGCGAAGGAGGACAACACCGTCCTGGGCACCGGCTCGGCGGCCGCCACGGCCTGGCTGGACAAGCTGCGGGCCGCCGTGGCGAAGCCCGGCAGCCAGGTGGTGGCGCTGCCGTACGCCGACCCGGACATCGCCTCGATCGCCCACAACGCGGCCGAGCTCCCGGGGGTGGACGCCGCGCTCGGCAAGGCGGCCACCGCGGGCCGGCTGACCGTCGAGGGCCGGCTGGCGGTCGACACCCGCTCGGACGTGGCCTGGCCGTACCAGGGCTACCTGGACCAGCAGATCGCGGCCATGGCCCAGCGCACCGGCAGCTCCCTGGTCCTGGCGAACGGCGCGAGCCTGCCGGAGCCGGAGGCGCTGAAGTACACCCCGACCGCCGTCCGGCCGATCGGCAACGGGCAGAACGCGGTGGTGGCCGACGAGGCCGTCTCCGCCCTGTTCGGGAAGGACCTGGGCACGCCCCAGGAGCAGACCCTCGCGATCCAGCAGTTCCTCGCCGAGACCTTCGTGATCTCCCGGCAGGAGCCGCAGAACCCGCGCGGACTGCTGGTGATGCCGCCGCGCGACCTGACCGCCGGCACCGCCAAGGCGCTCGCCACGGCCGTGCAGGCGGCGCAGGCCGGCAAGTGGGTGGAGCCGGTCAAGCTGGACGTGCTCGCCCAGGGCCCGGCCGATCCGAAGGCCAACGGCGGCGTCCCGGCGGCCACCGACTACCCGTCGCAGGCGCGGGCCTCCGAGCTGCCGTCCTCGGCGCTGACCGACACCGTCAAGATCCAGAGCGATCTGGACATCCTGATGCGGGTGCTCACCCTGCCGCAGCGGGTGCGCGGCCCGTTCAGCGCCGCGATGGTCCGCTCGATGTCGACCGAGTGGCGGGCACAGGCCCCGGAGGGCTCCGTCTACCGGGACGGCGTGGCGGGCTACCTCGCCGAGCTGACCAAGGCGGTGTACGTACCGAAGAAGAACGTGATCACCTTCGCCGGTGACACCGGGGTGCTCCAGGTCAGCGTCCGCAACGACCTGACCCAGCCGGTCACCAACCTCAAGCTGGTGCTGTCCCCGAGCCAGGCCAACCGGCTGAAGATCCGGCCCGCCGAGGAGCTGGTGCTGCCCGCCTCGCAGAGCGTCACCCTGCGGTTCCAGGCCGAGGCGCAGAACAACGGTCCGGTGAGCATGACCGCCCAGCTCTGGACCACCGGGCCGAACCCGCAGAAGTACGGGGAGCCGCAGGTCTTCACGGTGGAGGTCACCTCGGTGACCAACGGCGTGCTCTACGTCTTCGGCGGCGGTCTGGTGCTGCTCCTGCTGGCGGCGCTGCGCTTCTTCCGGCAGCGCAAGCGCCGGGCCGAGGACGGCGACGGCGACGGCGACGGACCGCGCGGTGACGAACCCCTCGACGACGAGCCCCTCGACGACACCCCGGCGGCCGCCGACGGACCCGCCCGGCCCGACGGGGCGGCGGACCGGACCGCGCCCGGCACGCCGGACGAGGACGGCCCGCGGGGGCCGGAACGCGGCGGAGCCGCGCAGACACCGCGCGGCAGCGGCACAGATGGCCGGGATCGGGCCACCAGTGATGAGAAGGTTGGTCCTTGATACCGCCGATACCCGCCCGTCTCCGGGACGGCCTCCCCCACAACAGCGAAGAGGTGACATGACCGGGCGCAGCGAGGAGCGGCCGCCGGGCCGCGGTGAGGCCCGGCCGGGCGCCGAGTCACCGTCCGGCGACTGGTACGTGGCCGACACCTACGCCCAGGACCCGTACGCGGCCGACGCGTACCAGGGTCACCAGGACGGTCAGGACCCGTACGGCCTGCGGGCCGCCCGGCCGGCCGCGCCGCAGGAGCCGGTCGCCGCGTACGACGTGCCGCCGCAGCTGCCGCCGCAGAGCGGTGGCTACCCGATGCCGGTCCCCCCGGCGACGTTCACCCCGCCCGTTCCGCCGGTGCAGCCCGGCTGGGACACCCCGGCGCAGGCGCAGCAGGCCCCGGCCCACCAGGGCGCCGGGCAGCAGGGCGCCGGGCAGCAGACGGCGGCCTGGCAGGAGGGCGGGCCCGGCTGGGAGCAGCCGGCCCCGGCCGGCGCCCGGTGGGCCGGCCAGGAGCAGCTGCCCCAACAGCAGTGGCAGCCCGGCCCGGCCCACTCGGCGTGGGACTCCGAGAGCACCGAGTACGTGGGCGTGGACGGACTGTTCGGCGGCCGGTCCGCCGAGGCCGCGGCCAGCCCGCCCGCCCAGCAGCCGCCGGCCCGGCAGGCCGCGGCCCAGCCGCCCGTCGGCCCCGCGCCGTTCCCGTCGTCCGCGCCGTTCCCCCCGGCCGGCGCGTACCACGGGAACCCCGGCCACCCCGGGCCGCAGGGCTACCGCGGCGGCCCGGACGGGCAGCGCCCGTTCGTACCGCCGATCGAGTTCGACCCGCCGCTCTCCGAGGAGGAGGCCACCATGCAGGTGGCGGCGGTCCAGATCCCGCCCGCGGTGGAGCCGCTGGAGGAGCTGGCCGCCGAGCCGGCCGCCCCCGCGGCGCCCGCACCCGCGGCCGGCGGCGGCAAGGTCTCCAGCCTGCTCAGCTCCAGCGCCATCATGGCGGCCGGCACGCTCGTCTCGCGCGGCACCGGCTTCCTGCGCACCATGGTGATCGCCGCCGCGATCGGCCTCGGCGTGATGGGTGACTCCTACAACGCGGCGAACACCCTGCCCACGCTGCTCTACATCCTGATCGGCGGCGGCGCGCTGAACGCCGTCTTCGTGCCGCAGCTGGTCCGCAGCATGAAGAACGACGCCGACGGCGGCACCGCCTATGCCAACCGGCTGCTCACCCTGGTGATGGTGGGTCTGGCCGGCGTGACCTTCGTGGCCGTGCTCGCGGCGCCCCTGTTGGTCCAGCTGATCGCGCACCCGCTGATGCGGGACCGTGCCAACGCCGACGTGATCGTGGCGCTGACGCGGTACTGCCTGCCGACCATCTTCTTCATGGGCATCCATGTGGTGATGGGACAGATCCTCAACGCCCGCGGCCGGTTCGGCGCGATGATGTGGACCCCGGTCCTCAACAACATCGTGGTGATCTTCACCTTCTCCGCGTTCCTCTGGGTCTACGGCAACGCCGACAGCACCGGTGTCACCCCGGAGACGATCTCCCCCGAGGGCGTCCGGCTGCTCGGCATCGGCACCCTGGTCGGCCTGGCCGTCCAGGCGCTGGCGATGATCCCGTACCTGCGGGCGGCCGGCTTCCACTACCGGCCGCGCTTCGACTGGCGCGGTCACGGCCTGGGCAAGGCCGCCCGCCTCGCCAAGTGGACCTTCTTCTTCGTCCTGGCCAACCAGGCCGGCTACCTGGTCATCACCCAGCTCGCCACCGCGGCCGGCAAGGCCGCCGAGGACGGCGGGCACAGCGGTGTCGGTCTCGCGGCGTTCTCCAACGCGCTGCTGATCTGGCAGCTGCCGCAGGCGGTGATCGTCGTCTCGATCATGAGCGCGGTGCTCCCCCGGCTCTCCAGGGCCGCCGCCGACGAGGACGCCGGAGCGGTGCGCGACGACCTCTCGTACGGGCTGCGCAGCACCGCGGTCGCGGTCGTCCCGGGCGCGTTCCTGTTCCTCTCGCTCGGCCCGGCGATCGGCCGTGCGATCTACGCGGTGGGCGGCAACGACGGCGCCCTGGAGAGCGCCACCAACGTGGGCCTGATGCTCTCCGCCTTCGCGCTGGGCCTGATCCCGTACTCGGCGCAGTACGTGATGCTGCGCGGGTTCTACGCCTACGAGGACACCCGGACGCCGTTCTCCAACACCGTCTGGGTGGCGGCCTGCCAGGCGGCCTTCTCGCTGGCCTGCTGGGTCGTCCTGCCCTCCGAGTGGGTCGTGACGGGCATGGCCTTCGGGTACGGTCTCGCGTACGCCGTCGGAGTGACGGTGGCGGTGCCCAAGCTGAAGAAGAAGATCGGCGGCCTGGACACCAAGCGGATCGGCAAGACCTACACCCGGTTGATCACCGCCTCGGTGCCGGCCGCGCTGGTCGGTCTGGGCGCCAGCCTGGCGGTCCAGCAGGTGCTGGCCGGCTGGTTCGGCAGTGTGCTCACCATCGTGGTGGCCGGCGGGCTCCAGCTCGCCGTCTTCGTGCTGATCGCGAAGAAGCTGCGGATCGAGGAGCTGAACGCCATGCTGGGCATGGTCCGCGGCCGACTGGGCCGCTGACCCGCTCCGCCAACCGGTCCGTCCGGCCGGCGCCCTGACCGGGCGTCAACCGGAAGGCCCGGGTTCTCCGCCCCGACGGGGCGGGTGCTGGGCCGCCGTCGGCGTCCGGGATCACCCGGGCCCGAGCCGGCGGCCCAGTGTCGGATCTGCACCACATCTCTCCACCGGCACGCAACCGCGAAGGCCTTTCAGCGGTCGTACCCGGTGGAGAAGAGTGGGCACAATTGTCCTGGAGCACCGGGCCTCGGCCCGAGCGCTCCAGCGACTCTCTCAGGCCGGGGCGACACAAGGGGAGGCAGGACCACGGTGGCTGATGGCACCAAGGCGGTCGTCGACACGTCAGCAGCTGACGGGGCGGCGGACGAGGCCGCACTGGCCGCGGCGATCGACGAGCTCGCCGGCGAGACGGCCCCGTCCCCCACGTCCGGTGCGGACGCCGCCGACCGCACCGAGGCGGACGACACCGGCACCGACGACCCGGACGACACCGGGGCGGGCCCGGCGAAGGCCGCTCCCACCGGCAGCGAGGAGACCTCGGAGATCACCGCTCCGCTGTCCGCCGACGAGATCCGCGCCGAGCTCGCCGCCGGCGACGCCAAGCGCAAGCCGGCACCCGGCCCCGCGGCCCGCCCCTCCGGACGGCCCCCGCAGGACCCGCAACCCACCCACGACCCCCGCGACACCGCCACCCTGCCGCGCACCCTGCCCGCCCCGCTGCGGCACAGCGGCGACAAGATCGGCCACCGGTACCGGCTGGAGGAGTGCATCTCCCACACCGAGACCTTCAGCAGCTGGCGGGCGGTCGACGAGAAGCTGCGCCGGGCCGTCGGCGTCCATCTGATGGCCTCCGGCCACCAGCGGGCCCGGGCCGTGCTGGCCGCCGCCAAGTCCGCCGCGCTGCTCGGCGACCCGCGGTTCGTCCAGGTCCTGGACGCCGTCCAGGAGGGCGAGCTGGTCTACGTGGTGCGGGAGTGGCTGCCGCACGCCTCGGACCTCGCCAAGCTGCTGGCCACCGGCCCGATGGAGCCGCACGAGGCGTACCAGATGGTCCGCCAGGTCACCGACGCGGTCGCCGCCGCCCACCGCCGCGGCCAGGCCCATCTGCGGCTCACCCCGCGCTGCGTGCTGCGCACCGACAGCGGGCAGTACCGGATCAACGGCATCGCCGTCGACGCCGCCCTGCGCGGCCTGCCCGCCGAGGGCACCGACGAGGACGCCGAGCGCACCGACACCCGCGCCATCGGCGCCCTGCTGTTCGCCGCGCTCACGCACCGCTGGCCGTTCCCGGAGGACCGCTACGACCTCAAGGGCCTGCCGAAGAACCTCCGCGACGTCCCCCCGGACCAGGTCCGGGCCGGCGTCCACAAGGGCCTGTCCGAGCTGGCCGCGCGCGCCCTGTTCGACCAGCCGCCGCACCACGCCGAGCCGATCTCCACCCCCGAGCAGCTGGCCAAGGCGATCGCGCTGATGCCGCGCATCCGCCAGCCCGAGCCGGAGCTGCCCGTCTTCGCCCCGCCGCCCCGGCACACCACCCACGCGCTGCCCACCGCGCCCAACCCGACCCGGGTGGTGGCCGCCCCCGGCACCGGTCCGATGCCCGCCGCGGCCCGCCCGGGCCCGGTCCGGCGCACCCGCCGACGGCTGCGCCGGGTGATCAAGGTGACCGCCTGGACGGTCGCCCTCGGCGCGATCGGTGTCGCCTCCTGGCAGCTGGTCGACACCCTGCGCCACCCGCGGACCTCGGTGGCCGCCACCGGGCCCTCGCCCTCGGCGACGTCGCCGACCGCGCACGCCGCCGCCCGCACTCCGGTGCCGATCCCGGTCAAGAACGCCCAGGCGTACAGCCCGGCGGGCGATTCCGCCGGGGGCAAGTACACGGTCGGCAAGGCCATCGACGGAGACCCGGCCACGACCTGGATCACCTCCTGGTACAACGACCAGCTCGGCCCCAAGCCCGCTCTCCGGGAGGGCATCGGCCTGCTGCTCGACCTCGGCTCGGCACAGGCCGTCAGCTCGGTGAACGTGCAGTTCGTCGGCGCCACCACGGCGGAGCTGCGGATCCCGGGCCCGCAGGCCGCCGGCGACCCGGCCAAGGCACAGCCGGGCGACTTCACGGTGGCCGGCGCCAAGCAGAGCGGCACCACGCTCGACTACGCCCTGGAGAGCCCGGTCACCACGCGGTACCTCTTGCTCTGGATGACCAGCCTGCCGAAGGATACGGACGGCACGTTCCGCGGCTACGTCGCCGAGGTCAAGGTCTCAGGCTGACCGGAGGCCCGTCCGGCCCCGGCGCACGACGCGGCGGAGCCGGACGGAGCGGGACGGTCGGAGCGGGACGGGACGAACGGGCAAGGGGTGGCAGTGGCGGACGGCACGGACCGGCCGGACGACGACGCGGCGCTGCTGGCCCGGCACGTCGCCGGCGACCGGGAGGCCTTCGGCCTGCTGGTCGACCGCCACCGCGACCGGCTCTGGGCCGTCGCCCTGCGCACCCTCGGCGACCGCGAGGAGGCCGCCGACGCCCTCCAGGACGCCCTGGTCTCCGCCTTCCGGGCCGCCCACACCTTCCAGGGCCGCTCGGCGGTCACCACCTGGCTGCACCGGATCGTCGTCAACGCCTGCCTGGACCGCGCCCGGCGCACCGCCTCCCGCCGTACCAAGCCGCTCGACGACGATCCGCGGCGTCTCGACGCCCTCGTCGGCGCCGCCGAACCGGCGGACTCCCCGGTGGTCCGCGCCGAGCTGCACCGGGAAGTGGCGGCGGCGCTCGACGAGCTGGCACCCGAGCAGCGGGCCGCGCTGGTCCTGGTCGACATGCAGGGCTACCCCGTCGCCGAGGCGGCCGAGCTGCTGGGCGTACCGGTCGGGACGGTGAAGAGCCGCTGCGCACGCGGCCGGGCCCGCCTGCTGCCCCTGGTCCGGCATCTGCGCGAGGGCGCCGCCGATGTTTCACGTGAAACAGGGCCACCCGGACCGACGGCACCGGACGGGGCGGGGCGGGCGACGACCGGCCGGACCGGCCGCGTTGCACCCCCGGGGAACCCACCCGGGCCCAGGACCGTCACAGGGACAGGCCCGGACACCGGCCGACCAATTCTGGAAGGAGACGCGAGCACGCGATGACGGCCCCCCTCTCCTCCCCCGACCCCTTCGAAGCGCACCCCTCGGTCGACGAGCTCGCCGACCTCGCCGAGGAACTCGTCGAGCCCGCGGCCGCCGAGGAACTGCGGCGGCACCTGGACGGCTGCGCCGACTGCCGTGAGACCTCCGAGGCGCTCGCGGAGCTCGGCACGCTGCTCGGCGAGGTGCCGGCCCCGGTCATGCCCGCCGACGTCGCCGCACGGCTGGACGCCGCCCTGGCGGCCGCCGCGGCCGACACCGACGCGGACGCCCCGGCCACCCGCGCCAGGTCCGCCGCCGAGGCCCCGGACGGCCCCCACAGGGCCGCCGCACCTCCCGGCCGACCCCAGGGACCGACGACCCCGGCACAGCCCGCCACAACCCCCGTCGCACCGCCCGCACGACGCACCGCGGCCACCTCCCCGGCCGGACCGGGCCGCCCCCGCCCACGCCGGCGACGGGCCGCTCTCCTGATCGGCGCCGCGACCGCGCTGCTCGCGGTCGGCCTCGGCGGCGCGCTGCTGCTGCGGCCCGCCGAGCCGCGGGGGGCGGATGCCTCCGCCGTTCGGGCCGGTGCCCCGGTCGCCACCGGAGCCGCCGCGGGCAGCGCCACCGGGCCTGCCGAGCCGAAGCTCTCGACCGCCGGCACGGTGTACCAGGACGAGCTGCTCGCCGCCCAGGCCCGGCAGCTGCTCGCCGGCACGACCACCGACGGCCCCGCCAAGCCCTTCTCGCCGTCCGCCGCTCCCCCCGCCGCCGGCGAGCAGGGGCTCACCGGCGGCGGCGGTACCCCGGCCTGCCGGGCTCCCGGTGCCGGCCCGCTGCTGGCCACCGGCCACGGCAGCTACGCCGGGGCCCCGGCCGAGCTGTTGGTGTACGGGGTGCCGGGCCGGCCCGAACAGCTCGACGTCTACCTGCGGGAGCCGGACTGCGGCCCGGTCCTGCTGCAGCGCACCGTCGCGGCCCACTGACCGGCGCCGCACCGCCACCCGGGACGGCGCGGCCCGGAGCACCACGGCCGGAACGCCGGGGCCGGAACGCCGGGGCCGGATCCCGGGGAAACCGATCCGGCGCGATCCGCTCCGGCGGGGACGGCCCCGCGGCACCGAGGGGCCCGCCGCGCCCGTACCGTTCCCGTGCGATCCACGCCGGGCGCGGCCCCGCGCTCCCACACTGCGGGCGCCTGGTGCCGATCGGCCTGGGAATGCGAGAGACTGGTCAGTCGTTGTCCCGGGCGGCGGAGCAGGACCGCCCTCCCCGCCCTAGCGCGGGTCGCGATGCGAACCAGGAGATGCAGTGAGCGACGTCCGTAACGTGATCATCATCGGTTCCGGCCCGGCCGGCTACACGGCTGCGCTCTACACCGCCCGTGCCGCCCTCAAGCCGCTCGTCTTCGAGGGCGCCGTCACCGCCGGTGGCGCGCTGATGAACACCACCGAGGTCGAGAACTTCCCCGGCTTCCGCGACGGCATCATGGGCCCCGAGCTGATGGACAACATGCGGGCGCAGGCCGAGCGGTTCGGCGCCGAGCTGATTCCGGACGACATCGTCGCCGTGGACCTCACCGGCGACATCAAGACCGTGACCGACTCCGAGGGCAACGTCCACCGGGCGCGCGCGGTGATCGTCACCACCGGCTCGCAGCACCGCAAGCTGAACCTCCCGAACGAGGACAAGCTCTCCGGGCGCGGCGTCTCGTGGTGCGCCACCTGCGACGGCTTCTTCTTCCGCGACCAGGACATCGCGGTCGTCGGCGGCGGTGACACCGCCCTGGAGGAGGCCACCTTCCTCTCGCGCTTCGCCCGCAGCGTCACGATCATCCACCGCCGGGACACCCTGCGCGCCTCCAAGGCGATGCAGGAGCGCGCGTTCGCCGACGAGAAGATCCGCTTCGAGTGGGACAGCGCCGTCGAGGCGATCCACGGCGACCCGAAGCTGAGCGGCGTCACCCTGCGGGACACCACCACCGGCGAGACCCGCGAGCTGCCGGTCACCGGCCTGTTCATCGCCATCGGCCACGACCCGCGCACCGAGCTCTTCAAGGGCCAGCTGGAGCTGGACGCCGAGGGCTACCTGAAGGTCGAGGCCCCCTCGACCCGGACCAACATCCCGGGTGTCTTCGGCGCCGGCGACGTCGTCGACCACACCTACCGCCAGGCCATCACCGCCTCCGGCACCGGCTGCTCCGCCGCGCTGGACGCCGAGCGCTACCTGGCCTCGCTGGCCGACCTGGAGACCCAGGCCGCCGCCGTGGCGGTCTGATCCCGCCGCACCCACCGATCCTCGGCGGGGGTGTTCCACGTGAAACACCCCCGCCCCGGCCGGGCAGAAACAGAACGGGCCCGCCCGTTGTTCTCCCTGGTAGCACCCCCTCCGTTCCACCCCTAGGAGTTCCCGTGGCCGGCGCCACCACCACCGTCACCGATGCGACGTTCAAGGCTGACGTCCTGGACAGCGACAAGCCCGTCCTGGTCGACTTCTGGGCCACCTGGTGCGGCCCGTGCCGCCAGGTCGCCCCGATCCTGGACGAGATCGCGGCCGAGCACTCCGACAAGCTGACCATCGCCAAGCTCGACGTCGATGCCAACCAGCAGACCGCTGCCCAGTACAACGTCATCTCGATCCCGACGCTGATCGTCTACAAGGGCGGCGAGCCGGTGAAGTCGATCACCGGCGCCCGTCCGAAGGCCGCGCTGCTGCGCGAGCTGGCCGACTTCATCTAGGCCCCGGCCCGATCCGACGACGGCGGCGCTCCCCCACCCGGGGAGCGCCGCCCGGCGGGGACGTGGCGGCCCCCCCCCCCGGCCGCTTCCGGCCGCCGCCCAAGCCCCCCACCCCCGGGGCCACAGGCGCCCGCCCCACAACC
>NZ_JBHYYB010000028.1:43785-108079 GCF_042752535.1 Kitasatospora sp. NPDC059327
GCGCGGGCTTAGTCCATCCGCGCCCCGCCCGCTCCCTCCCGGGGGGCCCCCCCCCCCCCCGGGGAGCGCCGCCGTCGTCGTCGGTGGCGACCGCCCGTCGCGGCCGTTCCGGCCGGCTCAGAACGGCCGCAACGCCGGTTCCTTCCGGGCCCCGCCCAACAGCCGCTCCAGCGCGCCCTCGACGTCGCCGCGCCAGGAGAGCGTGTTCCGGGCCTCCAGCCGCAGCCGCGGATAGCGGTGGTGCGGCCGGACCGTCTTGAAGCCGACCGCCAGCAGGTGATCCGCCGGCAGGACACAGCTCGTCGGCTGCCGGCCGACCGCGCCGAACGCCTCGATCGCCCGCACGCCACGCCCCATCAGATCCTTGGCCACGGTCTGCACCAGCACCCGGCCGATCCCCTGCCGCTGGTAGCCCGGGAGCACCCGGCTGACCATCAGCTGGACGGCGTCCGGCGAGACCGGACTGGTCGGGAACGACTGCGACCGCGGCACGTACGCCGGCGGGGCGTAGAGCACGAAGCCGGCGGGGTTGTCGTCCACGTAGACGATCCGGCCGCAGGAACCCCACTCCAGCAGCACGGCGGAGATCCACCCCTCCTTCTCCAGCTCCGGCTTCCCGGACTCGACCGCCGCCCGGCCGGTGACCGGATCCAGCTCCCAGAACACACAGGAGCGGCAGGTCGTCGGCAGGTCGTCGAGGTTGTCCAGCGTCAGCGGAACGATCCGGCGTCCCATGCCCCGCACCTCCTCGTCCACTCCACAGTCGAGCATTCCCCCCGAACGCCGATGGGTGCATGTTTCACGTGAAACACCCGCTCACGTGGAACATGCACCCGTCGAGATCCGTCGTCGGCCCCGGCTCAGCCCTGCGACAGCCGCAGCCCGTCCTCACCCGGCGCCAGACTGTCCAGGATCCGGTTGAGGTCCTCCACCGAGCCGAACTCCAGGACCACCTTGCCCTTGCCCAACTTGCCGCCGCGCTGCGAGACCTCCACCTTGACCCGGGTGTCGAAGCGGTCCGACAGCCGGCTCGCCAGATCGTTGAAGGCCGGCGAGAGCAGCTTGCCCGCCTTCGGCCCGGTCGCGCGCTTGGGCTTCGACTCCTGGCCGCTCAGCAGCGTGACGAGCTCCTCGATGTTGCGCACCGTGAGCCCCTCGGCGATGATCCGCCGGGCCAGCTCCTCCTGCTGCTCGGCGTCCGCCACCCCGAGCAGGGCCCGGGCGTGGCCGGCCGTCACCGTGCCGGCCGCCACCCTGCGCTGGACCCCCGGCGAGAGCTTCAGCAGCCGCAGGGTGTTGGAGACGTGCGAACGCGAGCGACCGATGCGGTCCGCCAGCTCGTCGTGGGTGCAGGAGAAGTCCCGCAGCAGCTGGTCGTAGGCGGCCGCCTCCTCCAGCGCGTTGAGTTCGGCCCGGTGCAGGTTCTCCAGCAGGGCGTCCAGCAGCAGCTTGTCGTCCTCGGTGGCCCGGACGATCGCCGGGATCTGCTCCAGCCCCGCCTCCCGGCAGGCCCGCCAGCGCCGCTCGCCCATGATGAGCTCGTAGCGCTCGGGCGCCACCTGGCGCACCACGACCGGCTGGAGCAGGCCCACCTCCTTGATCGAGGCGACCAGCTCGGCCAGCTTGTCCTCGTCGAAGACCTCGCGCGGCTGGCGCGGGTTCGGCGTGATCGAGTCCAGCGGCAGCTCGGCGAAGCGGGCCCCGTCCACCTGGGCGAGGGCCGATCCGGCGGCCTCCACCGCCAGCTCCCGCAGGCTCTCGGCGGCGGCCTTCGCCGCCACCGTGCCACGACCGGTCGGCAGCACCGGCACCGCCACCGGCGACACCGTCCCGGTGGACACCACCGAGGCCGGCCCGGACGGGGCCACCGCGGGCTGTACCGCCGCCCCGCCGACCGCCGGCGTGGCAGCCGGGATCAGCGCCCCGAGTCCTCGTCCCAGACCCCTGCGACCACTCACCGATTGCCCTCCGTCGTACCGTGCTGTGCCGTCGGGGCGTTCTGCCCCGGCTCGCTGCCCTGCTGCTGACCGGCGCGCTGCTGACCGACCACCGGGCCGCCGATGCCCGGCGCCCGCATCGCCAGCTCCCGGGCGGCCTCCAGGTAGGAGAGCGCACCGGTCGAGCCGGGGTCGTAGGTGAGCACCGTCTGACCGTAGCTGGGCGCCTCCGAGATCCGGACCGAGCGCGGGATCGCGGTCTGCAGCACCTCCTGCTGGAAGTGCGTCCGGACCTCCTCCGCCACCTGGGCGGCCAGCCTGGTCCGGGCGTCGTACATGGTGAGCAGGATGGTGGAGACGTGCAGCGTGGGATTGAGGTGCGCGCGGACCAGCTCGACGTTGCGCAGCAGCTGGCCGAGGCCCTCCAGCGCGTAGTACTCGCACTGGATCGGGATCAGCACCTCCTGGCCGGCGACCAGGGCGTTGACGGTCAACAGGCCGAGCGAGGGCGGGCAGTCGATCAGGATGTAGTCCAGCGGCTGCTCATAGGCGGCGATGGCCCGCTGCAGCCGGCTCTCGCGGGCGACCAGCGAGACCAGTTCGATCTCCGCGCCGGCCAGATCGATGGTGGCGGGGACGCAGAAGAGCCCCTCGACGTCCACCACCGGCTGCACCACGTCGGCCAGCGGCTTGCCCTCCACC
This sequence comes from Kitasatospora sp. NPDC059327, assembly GCF_042752535.1. NCBI lineage: Bacteria > Bacillati > Actinomycetota > Actinomycetes > Kitasatosporales > Streptomycetaceae > Kitasatospora > Kitasatospora sp. NPDC059327. The sequence continues at coordinate 46,425 of NZ_JBHYYB010000028.1, forward strand.
AGGACGTCGTAGATCGACGGCACCTCGGCGTGGTGGTCGATACCGAGCGCCGTGGAGGCGTTGCCCTGCGGGTCGAGGTCCACCACCAGCACGCGCAGTCCGTGCATGGCGAGCGAGGCGGCCATATTGACGGTGCTGGTGGTCTTGCCCACCCCGCCCTTCTGGTTGGCGACCACGATCACCCGGGTGGCGGCGGGCCGGGGAAGTCCCTCACCCGCTCGGCCGATCGCCTGTACCGCAGCCTGGGCGGCACGCGCGATGGGCGTGTCATCGATCTGGTCGATGGTCTCCGAGTCCTGCATGGGGGTCAGTGTTTCACGTGAAACCGGAGCGGCGACAGTCGCCGCCCGGAAGAGACCAAGCCCGCGGCGCAGCCGCAGGTCGAGACTGTCGGAAAGCAGCGCGCGACGTTTCACGTGAAACACCATGCCCGCAATGTCGGAAATCTGACGGTGCGACACTCCGGTGGCCCGGAGTCACCCCGACGGCCCCCACCCGTCACCCGGGCGTCATGACGGCCCGCCGCACCACCCCCGGCCGGCCGCCGCACCACCCCTGGCGGGCGCCGCGCCGCTCCCCGCACCACCCGACTCCGCGATCGCCGCGGCGCCGGAAACACGAAGCGGGCGGGTGGCCCTCGGGGACCACCCGCCCGCTCAGGGCCCGGCTACGCTCAGCGGCTGCGGCGCCGTCCGCTCCGGCCACGCTCGCCGGTGCGCGCGGCGGCTCCGGCGTTGCGCCCGGCCCGGGCGGCCTTGGCCCGCCGGGTCGCCGCCTTCACCCCGCCGGGGCTCTCCCCCGCCTTGACCTGGATCACCCGGGTCGAGGTCTCCAGGGTGCCCTCGCCCACCGAGATGACCGTCCACTCGACCGCGCCGAGCTTGGCCAGCCCGGCTCGCGAATCGGCCAGCTCCTGCTCGGCGCTGTCGCCCTTGAGCGCCAGCATCTGGCCGTGCGGGCGCAGCAGCGGCATGCCCCAGCCGGCCAGCCGGTCCAGCGGCGCCACCGCCCGCGCCGTCACCACGTCCACCGCGAGCTTGCCGACCATCTCCTCGGCGCGGCCGCGCAGCACCGTGACGTTCTCCAGACCCAGCTCGCGGACCACCTCCTCCAGGAAGGTGGTCCGGCGCAGCAGCGGCTCCAGCAGCGTCACGGAGACGTCCGGACGCGCCAGCGCGACCGGGATGCCGGGCAGCCCGGCCCCGGAGCCGACGTCGCACAGGGTCGACCCGGGCGGCAGCAGCTCGGCGAGCACCGCGCAGTTCAGCACGTGGCGGTCCCAGAGCCGGGGCACCTCACGAGGGCCGATCAGCCCGCGCTGGACGCCCGCGGTGGCCAGCAGCTCGGTGTAGCGCACCGCCGCCTCGTAGCGGTCGCCGAAGACCTCCCGGGCGACGGCCGGGGCTTCGGCCGGCCCCTCGGCCGTCACGCCTTCGACGCCCGGGCCCTCAGCGGCCGAACCGCCGGCACCCGCCGCCGGCTCATCGGCAGCCGCGCTCTCCGTGTCCATCTCGACCTCTCCGCTCCCCGGATCCACCGACCCGCTCTCCGCACTGTTTCACGTGAAACACATCTCGCCGGGCCTGCGCCCCGCGAAGGGACGACGACCCCGCCCGCACGAGGCGGACGGGGTCGAGTCCTCTGAAGGTCACCGGTCGCCGAAGCGGCCGGTCATCGACTTCCCCGGGCTCAGGCCGGCAGCACGACCACGCACCGCTGGGGCTCCTCGCCCTCCGACTCGCTGCGCAGACCGGCCGCGGCGACGGCGTCGTGCACGACCTTGCGCTCGAAGGGCGTCATCGCCCGCAGCTTGACCTGCTCCCCCGAGCTCTTGGCCTGCTCCGCGGCCTGGGCCCCGAGCTCGGCCAGCTCGGTGCGCTTGCGGGCGCGGAAGCCCGCAATGTCCAGCATGAGGCGGCTGCGCTCGCCGGTCTCCCGGTGGACAGCCAACCGGGTCAGCTCCTGCAGGGCCTCCAGCACCTCGCCGTCCTGGCCGACCAGGCGCTGGAGCGAACGGTCGTTGCCTTCGCCGACGATGGAGACCAGGGCACGGTCGCCCTCGACGTCCATGTCGATGTCCCCGTCGAGGTCGGCGATGTCGAGCAGACCCTCCAGGTAGTCCGCCGCGATGTCGCCCTCCTGCTCCAGACGGGAGATGAGGCTCTCGTCGGCGCTGGAAGCGGCCTCGACCTCGACGGCGGAGGTGGTGCCTTCCGTCACTGATGGACTCCTTCGGGGATGGGCCCGAGTGGTGGGCCGGGAACGAGGTTCAGGGGGCCGCTGGGACGGTCCGGGGCCGATCGGGTCAGGACTTCTTCTTCGGCCGCTGGCCGCCCTGCCCACCGCGCTTCGACTGCTGCCGGGTGCCCTGCTGCCGGGCCGGGCCGGACTTGGCCCCGGCGGGCCTGGTCGCGGTCGGCTTGGCGCTGCCGGACTCGGCCGGAACGGCGGCCTCGGGCTCCTCGGCCGGGGCCGGGGCGTCCTTGGTCAGGCTGGCCGCCGGCGCGGCACCGGTGTGCTGGCGCTGCGACTTGGTCTGCTTGCGCGGCTGCTGGCGACGCACCTGCACCGCGTCCTCGACGACGGCGGCGGCGGACGTGGCCGTCTTCTTCGGGGGCAGGATGCCCCACAGGGCGCCCTTGATCTCCGAGCCGTCGGGGTTGATGCGGCCGGCCTTCTTCAGACGGACCTGGCGCTCGTCCCACGCCTTGCTGCCGGGCGTCGGGTTGTTCCGGATGACGATCAGCTGCTGGCCCATCGACCAGACGTTGGTGGTCAGCCAGTAGACCAGCACACCGACGGGGAAGTTGATGCCCATCACGGCGAACATGATCGGGAAGACGTACATCAGCATCTTCTGCTGCTGCATGAACGGCGTCTTGACCGTGAGGTCCACGTTCTTGGTCATGAGCTGGCGCTGCGTGATGAACTGCGACAGCGACATCAGGATGATCATGATGGCGACGACGATCTTGACGCTGACATCACTGCTGCCGACGAAGGTCGCCGACAGCGGGGCGCCGAAGATGTGCGCCTGCTGGGCGGAGTCGAGCAGGGTGCCGTCGATGACGCCGATCGGCTTGCCGTCGGCCACCTTGGCGAGCACACCGTAGAGGGCGGTGAAGAACGGCGCCTGGACGAGGATGGGAAGGCAGCTGGAGAACGGGTTGGTACCCGCATCCTTGTACAGCTTCATCATCTCTTCGGACTGGCGCTGCTTGTCGTTCTTGTAGCGCTCCTGGATGGCCTTCATCTTCGGCTGGATCGCCTGCATGGCCCGGGTCGCCTTGATCTGCTTCACGAAGAGCGGGATCAGGCAGATCCGGATGACGACCACCATCGAGGCGATGGCAAGACCCCAGGCCCAGCCACCGTTCGGGTCGAAGACGTGGCTGTACAGCGAGTGGAACTGGACGATGATCCAGGACACCGCTGTGTACAGGGGGTTCAGGAAGGAGAAGGTCACCGGTCAGGCTCCTTGGACATTGGGATCGGCCCCACGGGACCAATGGTCGCCGGGCCCTCTGGGTCCGGACCGGCGGGGGGCGTGGTCACCGGCGGTCCGGCGGCGGACCCGCGGCTCAGCAGGTCGCGCAGCCGGCGGTGCCACACCGGGTGCTTGCGCGGCGGAACATGATCGACCCCGCCGGGCGTCCACGGATTGCAGCGCAGGATGCGCCACGCGGTCAGGCCGCCGCCCTTGACCGCCCCGTGCACCTTGACGGCCTCGAAGCCGTAGTGCGAGCAGGAGGGGTAATAGCGGCAGACCGGACCGAGCAGTGGGCTGATGGTCCACTGGTAGACCCTGATCAGACCCATCAGCAGGTACTTCATCGACCTGCTCCCGTCGGCGCCGTGGCGGCGGGTTCCGCCTTCAGCAGCCGCTTGAGCGCCGCGTCCAGGTCGCGTTCGAGGTCCTGGTACGAGGCGGACGCGGCCTGGGGCAGCGCACGCACCACTATCAGGCTACCGGCGGGCAGCCTGGACAGACGATCACGGACAAGATGGCGCAGTCGGCGCTTGACCAGGTTACGGACGACCGCCGGACCGACGGCCTTGCTCACGACGAAACCCGCACGCGCCGAAGGAGTCCCCTCGGCGACGTGCGGGCGGGAGTCGCTGGTCCGGTCGGCCTGCCCCACGGGGTCGCCGTCTCTGCTGAGATGGACGACCAGTAGGGGCCGGCCGGCCCGGCGACCGCGTTTCACCGCGGTCGCGAAGTCCTGGCGCCGCCGCAGCCGATTCTCGGAGGGCAGCACAACAGACTCTGGCGCGGATCAGGCGGAGATGGCGCTGCGGCCCTTGCCACGGCGGGCGGCCAGGATGGCACGGCCGGCGCGGGTACGCATACGCAGCCGGAAGCCGTGGGTCTTCGCGCGGCGACGGTTGTTCGGCTGGAAGGTGCGCTTGCTCACTCGGGGGCTCCTGAGGTGAATCGTAGGATGACGGGTGGTCGCTTGGCCGTCACCGTGCGTCCGCGTGATCTCCCCTGATACGGAAATCCGACCCGTCCTCCCAGTTCGGCTGGGGTTCAGGGCAATCCACGGCGCCCGTGCTGCGCGCCTTATGGAGCGGGTGGACCCGCGGACATGCGGCAGCGGCCATCGACAACTCGACCTGGTTACGGTACGCGGGACGGGGCACGAGGGTCAAACCAGCCGTCCGCGCCGGACGGTCCGGACCGGGCCGGGGGCCTGCGTCGCCCACAGCCTGTGGACAACGACTTGATCCAGCTCTGTTCGCTGACTACCGTTGCAGGACTTGTCTGGTTTTGTTCTTCGTCAACGGACACAGATCCACAGTCTCTTGATCCACCACCCCTGCTGGAGCCGCGGGGAACCGAGAAAGCGTGCACCAGTGGCTGATGTCAACAGCGACCTCGTCCCGGTCTGGGCGAGAGTCGTCGAGCGGCTGGTCGGCGACCCGGACGTCGGGGAGATGGACAAGCAGTGGGTGCAGCGCACCCAGCCGATGTGGATGATGCACGACACCGCCCTGCTGGCGACCCCCAACGAGCGGGCCAAGCAGGTGCTGGAGGGGCGGTTGCTGCCCCAGCTGACCGAGGCCCTCAGCCGTGAACTCAGCCGCCCGGTCCGGATCGCGGTGATGGTCGACGCCAACGCCGTCCCCACCACCCTCGCGCCGGCCCACGACGAGCCGCCGGGCGCCGAGCCGTACCAGCGCGGCGAGGCCGGCGACTACGGGCACCAGGGCTACGAGCGCCCCTACGAGTCCGAGTACGAGCACGACCAGTACGAGGGCGGCGGCTACCAGGAGCACCCGGCCCCCCCGTACGGCACGGGCCGGCCGGGCGGCTACGGCGCGCCGCCGCAGAGCCAGTCCTGGGAGAGCCACCAGGGCTACCCCGACCACGGTGCCGGCTACCCCGAGCAGGAGCCGCCCGCCCAGCGCCCGGCTCCCCGGCAGCTGCCCGGCCCCTCGGCGACCACCCAGGGCGACCTCTTCGGCGGCGCCTACGGCCCCGGTCCCGGCGAGCACCCGCGGACCGCCGCCGGCCGGCGCGGCCCCGGCGGCCGCCCGGCCCCCGGCCGCCCCGCGGAGAAGCCCGGCCCCGAGCGAGCGCCCGACCGCCAGGCCGTCCCCGGCGTGCCGGCGCCGCCCGGCGCTCCCCCGGCCGGCGGCTCCCGCAAGGACGAGCCCGCGGCCCGGCTGAACCCCAAGTACCTCTTCGACACCTTCGTCATCGGCGCGAGCAACCGGTTCGCGCACGCGGCGGCGGTGGCCGTCGCCGAGGCGCCGGCCAAGGCGTACAACCCGCTCTTCATCTACGGCGAGTCCGGGCTGGGCAAGACCCACCTGCTGCACGCCATCGGGCACTACTCGCGCAGCCTCTTCCCGGGGACCCGGGTGCGCTACGTGTCCTCGGAGGAGTTCACCAACGAGTTCATCAACTCGATCCGGGACGGCAAGGCGGACGCGTTCCGCAAGCGGTACCGGGACATGGACATCCTGCTCGTGGACGATGTGCAGTTCCTCGCGAGCAAGGAGTCCACGCAGGAGGAGTTCTTCCACACCTTCAACACCCTGCACAACGCGAACAAGCAGATCGTCCTCTCGTCCGACCGGCCGCCCAAGCAGCTGATCACGCTGGAGGACCGGCTGCGGAACCGCTTCGAGTGGGGGCTGATCACCGACGTCACCCCGCCGGAGCTGGAGACCAGGATCGCGATCCTGCGCAAGAAGGCGATCCAGGAGCAACTGAACGCTCCCGCCGACGTGTTGGAGTTCATCGCGTCCCGGATCACCCGCAACATCCGGGAGTTGGAGGGCGCCCTGATCCGGGTCACCGCCTTCGCGAACCTCAACCGGGCGCCGGTGGACCTGGAGTTGGCCGGCATCGTCCTCAAGGACCTGATCCCCGGCGGGGACGAGGACGCCGGCCCCGAGATCACCGCGCAGGTCATCATGCAGCAGACCGCGGCCTACTTCGGGCTGGGTGTGGACGACCTCTGCGGCTCCTCCCGCAGCCGGGTGCTGGTGACGGCGCGCCAGATCGCCATGTACCTCTGCCGGGAGCTGACCGACCTCTCGCTGCCGAAGATCGGCGCGCAGTTCGGCGGGCGCGACCACACCACGGTGATGCACGCCGACCGCAAGATCCGGTCGCTGATGGCCGAGCGGCGCTCGATCTACAACCAGGTCACCGAACTGACCAACCGCATCAAGAGCTAGCCGGCCGGCCCGCGGGCCGCCACGCACCCCCTGGAAGGGCGTCAGGAGCGATCCTGACGCCCTTTCGGCGTATCCACAGGTGTGTACCGCCGGTCGGCTGGGCAGGAATGCCCCGACGGACGCTCAGCCCGCCCGCCGCCCGCGCCGAACATCCGACCGATGGTTCGAACACCCCGGGTGCGCAGGGCCGTTGTCCACAGGCGGGGCCGGTTCTCCACCGTCCACAGGCCCGGGGCCTGCGAGTTATCCAGAATTCCTCCACAGGCTGCGCGCCGCTACGCTCTTCCGCGCAGGTCAGGTGCCTGTGGACTTGTGCACAACGGTTATCCACAGGATGTGGACAACTGGCGGGCCGTCAGTGGGCCATTCGAGTTGTCCACCGCTTGTCCCCAGGGAAGCGGCGGTTATCCCCAGGTTGTCCACAGCGGCGTCCACAGTTCGACAACCGTGGGCCGGCGTTCATGCCCTGGTGTGAAAGGCGTCACGAAATGTTGACCGGCCCCCGTGGATAACCGGGCCCGGATCTGGGGACAGCGCTGGGGATAACCTGTGGATACCCAATGTGCCCTGTGGGTAACGCTCCGCTGTCCACAGCGGGCCCTGTTCGTCCACAGCTGCCGTCCACACCCACTGTGGACAAAAAACCGGGCCTGACCTGCGCAAACAGGGTTATCCACGGTTTCCACAGGCCCTACTACTACCACTACACCTATAGACCCATCGAAACGCTTGAAAGCAGGTGGGGCCGAAATCTGTGGACAACCGCTCCCCGACATCTGTTCGGTCTGCTTCCGCCCGTCTGCCCCGTCTGTCGGTGGAGTACGTCAGACTGTCCTCTGGCGACTGGACGCGGAGTGGCACAGCTCGGCGGTCGGCCGCACCGACGACCAAGATCAGTAGAACCAGACTTTGCGAGCGGGAGCGCTCGATCCAGGAGGCGGTTACCGGTGAAGTTCCGGGTGGAGCGTGACGTCCTCGCGGAGGCGGTGGCCTGGGCTGCCCGCAGCCTCCCGGCACGGCCGCCGGTGCCGGTGCTGGCCGGCCTGCTGCTGACGGCACAGGAGGGCAGCCTGGCGCTGTCCGGCTTCGACTACGAGGTCTCGGCCCGGGTCGAGCTGGAGGCCGACATCGAGGAGGCCGGCACCGTGCTGGTGTCCGGCCGGCTGCTCAACGACATCTCGCGCAACCTTCCCAACAGGCCTGTGGAGATCTCCACCGACGGCCAGCGGGTCAGCGTGGTCTGCGGCAGCTCCCGGTTCACCCTCCCCACCCTGCCGGTGGACGAGTACCCGGCCCTGCCCCAGATGCCGACCGCGACCGGCACCGTCTCCGGTGACGTGTTCGCCTCCGCGGTCAGCCAGGCCGCGGTGGCCGCCGGCCGGGACGACACCCTGCCGGTGCTCACCGGTGTGCGGGTCGAGATCGAGGGCGACCGGATCACCCTGGCCGCCACCGACCGCTACCGCTTCGCCGTCCGTGAGCTGCTCTGGAAGCCCGAGCAGCCGGACATCTCCGCGGTCGCCCTGGTGCCCGCGAAGACCCTGCAGGACATCGCCAAGTCCCTGGGCAGCGGCGACACCGTCTCGATCGCGCTCTCCTCGGGCGGCGCCGGCGAGGGCCTGATCGGCTTCGAGGGCGCCGGCCGCCGGACCACCACCCGGCTGCTGGAGGGCGAGTTCCCCAAGTTCCGCAGCCTCTTCCCGACGGAGTTCAGCGCCGTCGCCGCGATCCAGACCCAGCCCTTCCTGGAGGCGCTCAAGCGCGTCTCGCTGGTCGCCGAGCGCAACACCCCGGTGCGGCTCAACTTCGAGCAGGGCGTGCTGACGCTGGAGGCCGGTTCGGGCGACGACGCCCAGGCCACCGAGCGGATCGACGCGGACCTGGAGGGCGACGACATCTCGATCGCCTTCAACCCGGGCTACCTGGAGGAGGGCCTCAAGGCCATCGACTCCGCCTACGCCCAGCTGAGCTTCACCACGCCGACCAAGCCGGCGCTGCTCAGCGGCAAGGCCTCGGTGGACACCGAGGCCGACGAGGCCTACCAGTACCTGATCATGCCGGTCCGCCTCTCCGGCTGACCGCCGGCCCGGGGCGGCTCCGGCCGCCCCGCCGTCGTCACGCGCGTACCCACAGGCCGTGCGCACAGCCTGTGGAAGGCCTCCCCCGGTCGGCCCGACCACGGGGAGGCCCTCGCGCTTCAGCGCGTAGGCTCAAGGCAGCGCGGCAACGGCGCCGCAGGCAGGCACGTCACCACAGGTAAGGACTTGGTCATGGAGCTCGGCCTCATCGGTCTCGGCAAGATGGGCGGCAACATGCGCGAGCGGATCCGCCGCGCCGGCCACACCGTCATCGGCTACGACCGCAACCCGGACATCTCCGACGTCGAGAGCCTCCAGGAGCTCGTCACCAAGCTCCAGGGCCCGCGCGTGGTCTGGGTCATGGTCCCGGCCGGGGCCGCCACCCAGGCGACCGTGGACGAGCTCGCCGAGCTGCTCTCCCCCGGCGACGTGGTGGTGGACGGCGGGAACTCCCGCTGGACGGACGACATCAAGCACGCCGAGTCGCTGGCCGCCAAGGGCATCGGCTTCGTGGACTGCGGTGTCTCGGGCGGGGTCTGGGGCCTGGAGAACGGCTACGCGCTGATGTACGGCGGCGACGCCGAGCACGTGGCCAAGGCCCAGCCGGTCTTCGACGCGCTCAAGCCCGAGGGCGACTTCGGCGCGGTGCACGCGGGCGCCGTCGGCGCCGGCCACTTCGCCAAGATGGTCCACAACGGCATCGAGTACGCGATGATGCAGGCCTTCGCCGAGGGCTGGGAGCTGCTGGAGGCGGCCCCCGAGGTCACCGACGTGCGCGAGGTCTTCCGCAGCTGGCAGGAGGGCACGGTCATCCGTTCCTGGCTGCTCGACCTCGCCGTCCGCGCCCTGGACGACGACGAGCACCTGGCCAAGCTCAAGGGCTGGGCCGCCGACTCCGGCGAGGGCCGCTGGACCGTCGAGGCCGCCATCGACCACGCCGTGCCGCTGCCGGCGATCACCGCCTCCCTCTTCGCGCGGTTCGCCTCCCGCCAGGACGACTCGCCGCAGATGAAGATGATCGCCGCGCTGCGCAACCAGTTCGGCGGCCACGCGGTCGAGTCGAAGTAACCGAGAACGACCGGCCTTCCCGGGGCAGCCCCCGGGAAGGCCACCGTCCCAGAAGGCGAGCGCAGTCCACAGCCATGCACGTCGCGCATCTGTCGCTCGCCGACTTCCGGTCCTACGCCCAGGTCGAGGTACCGCTCGACCCGGGCGTGACGGCGTTCGTCGGGCCCAACGGCCAGGGCAAGACCAACCTGGTCGAGGCCGTCGGCTACGTCGCCACGCTGGGCAGCCACCGGGTGGCCACCGACGCCCCGCTGATCCGCCTCGGCGCCGAGCGGGCGGTGATCCGCACCTCGGTGGTGGCCGGCGCCCGCACCACGCTGGTCGAACTGGAGATCACCCCGGGCAAGGCCAACCGAGCCCGGATCAACCGCTCCGACAACGTCCGGCCGAGGGACGTCCTGGGCCTGCTGCGGACGGTGCTGTTCGCCCCCGAGGACCTCAGCCTGGTCAAGGGCGACCCGGGCGAGCGCCGGCGCTTCCTGGACGAGCTGCTGACCGCCCGCGCCCCCCGGCTGGCCGGTGTGCGGCAGGACTACGAGCGGGTGCTCAAACAGCGCAACGCCCTGCTGAAGACCGCCGCGATGGCCCGCCGGTCCGGCGGCGGCAAGGGCGCCGACCTCTCCACCCTGGAAGTCTGGGACGGCCATCTGGCCCGCGCCGGGGCCGAGTTGACGGCCTTCCGGATCCAGCTGACGGCCTCCCTGCAGCCGCTGGTGACCGCCGCCTACGGGCAACTCGCCCCCGGCGGCGGCGAGACCGTGCTGGAGTACCGCAGCTCCTTCGAGGGCGAGTTGCCGACCAGCCGTGAGCAGGCCGAGGAGCAGCTGCTGGAGGCCCTGCGGGCCGCCCGCAAGCAGGAGGTCGAGCGCGGCCTGACGCTGGTCGGGCCGCACCGCGACGAGCTGGGGCTCCGGCTCGGACCGCTGCCCGCCAAGGGCTACGCCAGTCACGGGGAGTCCTGGTCGTACGCGCTGGCGCTCCGGCTGGCCTCCTACGAACTGCTGCGCGCCGACGGCGGCGAGCCGGTGCTGATCCTCGACGACGTCTTCGCCGAGCTGGACGCCACCCGCCGGGACCGGCTGGCGGAGCTGGTCGCCGGGGGCGAGCAGGTGCTGGTCACCGCGGCGGTCGCGGAGGACGTGCCGAAGGCGCTGGCCGGGGCCCGGTACGCGGTGGCCGACGGCGCGGTGCGCCGGGTCGACGCCTGACCCCACTGATCCGCCGTCCCGCCGTCCCGCTGATCCGCGACACCGCCGCCGGATCCCCGCTCCGCCGCACCCACCGACCTGCCCTGCGACCCGTCCGGCGTGCCCGGCGTGCCATCGGTCGGGCCCGCTCCCGTACGCTGGACGGCTCACCGGCGCGCCGTCGCGACCGTTGTCCACAGGCTGGGGAAAGGAGATCGACATGAGCGATCCGACCGGGACGTCCCCTCAGCCGGGAGCCCTCGCACGCGCCGGCGCCCAGCCCACCGCCGCCCCGCCGGACGACGCGGCGCCGACCGGCGCCGACCTGGCGCGCTCGGCACTGCGGGCCGCCCGCGCCCAGGCCCGTCAGCGGGGCGACCAGGTCCGGGAGAAGCGCGAGGCGAAGCGGCACGGGCTGCGCAGCGGGGCCCGCTCGGACGGTCGCGACCCGGTGCCGCTCGGGGCGGCGCTGAACCGGCTGCTGACCGAGCGCGGCTGGGAGTCCTCGGCGGCGGTCGGCGGGGTGATGGGCCGTTGGGCGCAGATCGTCGGGCCGGACATCTCGGCGCACTGTGAGCCCACCTCCTACGACGAGGCGGCCGCAGTGCTCACCGTACAGTGCGACTCCACTGCCTGGGCCACCCAACTGCGTTGGCTGGCACGTCAGTTGGTGGCTCGGCTGAACCACGAGCTGGGGCGCGGAACGGTCAAGACGATCAAGGTGCTGGGCCCGGCCGCGCCGGTCCGCGGCTACGGCCGGCTGCGCGCGCCGGGGAGCAAGGGGCCGGGCGACACCTGGGGGTGACCGCGGTCGCCCGGGATCGAGCGGACCGGAATCTTCCGGAACCCCTGACGGCCCTTCCAGGCGCTCTGGGCCCCCGGGGCGAGTATCGGGACATGTGCAGAGGGGATTCAGGGCGGCGTATCTGCCCTCAGGGGCTGCCAAAAGCCCATCTCTGTCAGTCCTACCGGTAGACTGAGAGCCAAACACTGTTGCTAGTGGCAACCGAGTCGAAACGCCGTGGTCGCACGCCCGCCCACACGGGGCGGGGATGCGGCCCGTGCTGTGCCAGAGAGGGCGCTTCGTGGCCGATTCCGGCAACCCCAGCCAGACCCCAGACCAGACCGAGCAGGCGGCCGAGAGCACCTACACCGGAAGCAACATCCAGGTGCTGGAGGGCCTCGACGCCGTCCGCAAGCGCCCCGGCATGTACATCGGCTCGACCGGTGAGCGTGGCCTGCATCACCTGGTGCAGGAGGTCGTGGACAACTCCGTCGACGAGGCGATGGCCGGGTACGCCGACACCATCGACGTCACGCTCCTCGCCGACGGCGCGGTCCGCGTCGTCGACAACGGCCGAGGCATCCCGGTGGACATCGTCCCCGGGCAGGAGAAGCCGGCCGTCGAGGTCGTGCTCACCGTGCTGCACGCGGGCGGCAAGTTCGGCGGCGGCGGCTACGCCGTCTCCGGCGGTCTGCACGGCGTCGGTGTCTCCGTGGTGAACGCCCTCTCCACCCGTCTCGCGGTGGAGATCCACAGGGACGGCCACCGGTGGACCCAGGAGTACAAGATGGGCGCGCCGACCGCCGCCCTGGTCAAGGGCGAGTCCACCGACCGCACCGGCACCACCGTCACGTTCTGGGCCGACCCGGACATCTTCGAGACCACGGTCTACTCCTTCGAGACGCTCTCCCGGCGCTTCCAGGAGATGGCGTTCCTGAACAAGGGCCTGACCATCTCGCTGACCGACGAGCGCCCGGAGCACGCCGACGAGGAGGGCAGGCCGCTCTCCGTCACGTACCGGTACGACGGCGGCATCGCCGACTTCGTCGCGCACCTCAACTCCCGCAAGGGCGAGGTGATCCACCCCTCGGTGATCGACTTCGAGTCCGAGGACAAGGAGAAGACGATCTCGGTGGAGGTCGCGATGCAGTGGAACTCCTCGTACACCGAGGGTGTCTACTCCTTCGCCAACACCATCCACACGCACGGCGGCGGCACCCACGAGGAGGGCTTCCGCGCCGCGCTGACCGGCCTGGTCAACCGCTACGCGCGGGACAAGAAGCTGCTCCGCGAGAAGGACGACAACCTCTCCGGCGAGGACATCCGCGAGGGTCTGACCGCGATCATCTCGGTCAAGCTCGGTGAGCCGCAGTTCGAGGGCCAGACCAAGGACAAGCTGGGCAACACCGAGGCGAAGACCTTCGTCCAGCGGGTCGTCCACGAGCAGCTGAACGACTGGCTGGACCGCAACCCGAACGAGGCCGCGGACATCATCCGCAAGTCCATCCAGGCCGCCACCGCGCGCGTGGCCGCCCGGAAGGCCCGGGACCTGACGCGCCGCAAGGGCCTGCTGGAGTCGGCCTCGCTGCCCGGCAAGCTGAGCGACTGCCAGTCCAAGGACCCCTCCGAGTGCGAGATCTTCATCGTCGAGGGTGACTCCGCCGGCGGCTCCGCCAAGCAGGGCCGGGACCCGCGCGTCCAGGCGATCCTGCCGATCCGCGGCAAGATCCTGAACGTCGAGAAGGCCCGGATCGACAAGGTCCTGCAGAATACCGAGGTCCAGGCGCTGATCTCGGCCTTCGGCTGCGGCATCCAGGAGGACTACGACGAGTCCAAGCTCCGCTATCACAAGATCGTCCTGATGGCGGACGCCGACGTCGACGGGCAGCACATCCGCACCCTGCTGCTCACCCTGCTGTTCCGCTTCATGCGGCCGCTGGTCGAGTCCGGCTACGTCTACCTGGCGATGCCGCCGCTGTACAAGATCAAGTGGGGCAAGGACGACTTCGACTACGTCTACTCCGACCGCGAGCGCGACGCCACCATCGCGGCGGGCGTCGCGGCCGGTCGCCGGCTGCCCAAGGACGACGCGATCCAGCGCTTCAAGGGTCTCGGCGAGATGAACGCCGAGGAACTGCGGGTGACCACCATGGACCAGGCCCACCGCCTGCTGCAGCAGATCACCCTGGAGGACGCGGCCCGCGCCGACGACCTCTTCTCCGTCCTGATGGGCGAGGACGTCGAGGCCCGCCGCTCCTTCATCCAGCGCAACGCCAAGGACGTCCGCTTCCTGGACGTGTGACGGGGCCCGCCCCTGCCAGCACAGTCCAGTCACGCGTGAAAGGAAACTGACCACCAGTGGTCGACGACAACCGTCCCGACGGCGAGCAGCCGGACGCCAGTACCGCCACCGACACGTTCGTGTCCCGGGTCGAGCCGATCGAGCTCGAGACCGAGATGCAGCGGTCGTACCTCGACTACGCGATGAGCGTGATCGTCAGCCGCGCGCTGCCCGAGGTCCGCGACGGCCTCAAGCCGGTGCACCGCCGCGTGCTCTACGCGATGTACGACGGCGGGTACCGGCCCGAGAAGGGCTACTACAAGTGCGCCCGCGTCGTCGGCGACGTCATGGGCAACTACCACCCGCACGGTGACACGTCGATCTACGACACCGTGGTCCGCCTGGCCCAGCCGTGGTCGCTGCGGATGCCGCTGGTGGACGGCAACGGCAACTTCGGCTCGCCGGGCAACGACCCGGCCGCGGCCATGCGCTACACCGAGTGCAAGCTGATGCCGCTGGCCATGGAGATGATGCGCGACATCGACGAGGAGACCGTCGACTTCGCCGCCAACTACGACGGCCGCTCGCAGGAGCCCACCGTCCTGCCCGCGCGCATCCCCAACCTGCTGGTCAACGGTGCCACCGGCATCGCGGTCGGCATGGCCACCAACATCCCGCCGCACAACCTCCGCGAGGTCGCCTCCGGCGCGCTCTGGGCGCTGGAGCACCCGGACGCCTCCAACGAGGAGCTGCTGGAGGCCCTGATCGAGCGGATCAAGGCCCCGGACTTCCCGACCGGCGCGCTGATCGTCGGCCGCCGCGGCATCGAGGACGCGTACCGCACCGGCCGCGGCTCGATCACCATGCGCGCGGTGGTCGAGGTCGAGGAGATCCAGGGCCGCCAGTGCCTGGTGATCACCGAGCTGCCGTACCAGGTCAACCCGGACAACCTCGCGCTGAAGATCGCCGACCTGGTCAAGGACGGCAAGGTCGCCGGCATCGCCGACGTCCGCGACGAGTCCTCCTCGCGCACCGGTCAGCGCCTGGTGATCGTGCTCAAGCGCGACGCCGTCGCCAAGGTCGTGCTGAACAACCTCTACAAGCACACCGACCTGCAGACCAACTTCGGCGCCAACATGCTGGCCCTGGTCGACGGCGTGCCGCGCACGCTCTCGCTGGACGCCTTCATCCGGCACTGGGTCAACCACCAGGTCGAGGTCATCGTCCGCCGGACCACCTTCCGGCTGCGCAAGGCCGAGGAGCGCGCGCACATCCTGCGCGCCCTGCTCCGCGCCCTGGACGTGATCGACGAGGTCATCGCGCTGATCCGGGCCTCGGCCAGCGCCGATGCCGCCCGCAGCGGGCTGATGGAGCTGCTCTCCATCGACGAGCTCCAGGCCAACGCGATCCTGGAGATGCAGCTGCGCCGGCTGGCCGCCCTGGAGCGCCAGCGGATCATGGACGAGCACGACGAGCTGCAGCGCAAGATCGACGAGTACAACGCCATCCTGGGCTCGCCGGCCCGGCAGCGCGAGATCATCTCCGAGGAACTCACCGCGATCGTCGAGAAGTACGGCGACGAGCGGCGGTCCACCCTCATCCCCTCCGACGGCGACCTCTCCATCGAGGACCTCATCGCCGAGGAGGACATCGTCGTCACGATCACCCGCGGCGGCTACGTCAAGCGGACCCGCTCCGACCTCTACCGCTCGCAGAAGCGCGGCGGCAAGGGCGTGCGCGGTGCCCAGCTGAAGCAGGACGACATCGTCGACCACTTCTTCGTGACGACGACCCACAACTGGATCCTGTTCTTCACCAACAAGGGCCGGGTCTACCGGGCCAAGGGCTACGAGCTGCCGGACGCCGGCCGTGACGCCCGCGGCCAGCACGTGGCCAACCTGCTGGCCTTCCAGCCGGAGGAGCACATCACCCAGGTGATGGCGGTGCGCACCTACGAGGACAAGCCGTACCTGGTCCTCGCCACCCGGGCCGGCCTGGTGAAGAAGTCCGCGCTCAAGGACTACGACTCCCCGCGCTCCGGCGGCCTGATCGCGATCAACCTGCGTCAGGACGAGGAGGGCCGGGACGACGAGCTGATCGGCGCCGAGCTGGTCTCCGCCGAGGACGACCTGCTGCTGGTCTCCCGCAAGGCCCAGTCGATCCGGTTCACCGCGACCGACGACGCGCTGCGGCCCACCGGCCGTGCCACCTCCGGCGTCAAGGGCATGTCGTTCCGTGAGGACGACGAACTGCTGTCGATGAACGTGGTCCGGCCGGGGACGTACGTCTTCACCGCCACCGACGGCGGCTACGCCAAGCGCACCGGGGTGGACGAGTACCGTATCCAGGGACGCGGCGGTTTCGGCACCAAGGCGGCGAAGATCGTCGAGGGCCGCGGTTCGCTGGTCGGGGCCCTGGTGGTGGACGACACCGACGAGATCATGGCGATCACCCTCTCGGGTGGGGTGATCCGCACGAGGGTTTCCGAGGTTCGTGAAACCGGACGTGACACCATGGGCGTCCAACTGATCAACCTCGGAAAGCGCGACGCGGTGGTGGGCATGGCCCGCAACGCGGAGGCCGAGGACGATTTGCTGGAGGACGAGGCGGCCGACGCCGAGTCCACCGAGATGGCCGAGGGTACGGAGACGGCGGGCGGCGAGGAAGCCCGGGCCTGACCCGTACCGCGCGGGTCGGTGCCGTCGCGTCCGTTCACGGGCGCGGCGGCACCGGCCGCCGACCGGTTCCGGGCAATCCCGCCGGGTGCTGGATGACGAGTGACGACGCAGGGCGGCGCCGCCGCCCTGGTGGGAAGTGCGGGAGGACCAGTGAGTGGAGCCACGGGTGCTGCGGGAGGAGCCACCGGCGGCCGTCCGGGCGCAGCACAGGGCGGCGGGGGCTACGGGGTGCCGCAGCCGCCGGCCGAGCACCCCTCCGCGTCCACCTCGCTGATGCCACCGGTCGGTGCGGCGGGCCAGGGCGGCGGAGCTACCTACGGGGGCCAGCCGACTCCCCCGCCGCCGGGCACGGCGCCGGGAGCGAACGGGTTCTCGCAGCCGACGACGTACACCAAGGGGCAGCCGACGCCGCCCCGGGGCACCCGGACGGGCGGCAACACCCCGCCCGGCGGCACGCCCGTCCCGGGCGGCGCCCCGCGCCGGCCCGGCCCCGCGCCGACCGGTGGGGGCTCCGGCCTCGGCCGGACCCGCAAGGCCCGGCTGCGCATCACCAAGGCCGACCCGTGGTCGGTGATGAAGGTGAGCTTCCTGCTGTCGCTGGCGGTCGGGATCATCATCATCGTCGCGGCGGCGGTGCTGTGGATGACGCTGGACTCGCTCGGGGTCTTCGACTCGCTGGGCAAGACCCTCAAGGAGGTCACCGCCGGCGAGGCCGCCAACAGCGGCATCAACCTGATGGACTACATCGGGTTCGGCAAGGTGATGACCTTCACCTCGTTGATCGCGGTGGTGGACGTGGTGCTGCTGACCGCGCTCTCCACGCTCTCGGCGTTCATCTACAACGCGGCGGCCGGCTTCACCGGCGGCATCGAGCTGACCCTGGCCGAGGAGGACTGATCCCGGCCGCGCCGTCCGGGGGCTGACCCCCGGTCATATCTTCGTCCGCAGACGGAATGTGCGGGCCCCGGAGGCTGTTGCAGCCTCCGGGGCCCGTCGGCGTTTCGGGTGACAGCCGGTCCCCGCGGCGTGCCGCCCGGTCGGGTGTCCGCCGCGGTGGGATTAGCTGGACGCGCTCGTGCCGAGTTTCCGATCGCCGCAGGCCGCCCCCGGTCCGACCGGCCGGGCGGGTACGGCTGTGCAGGTTCGGCTGGACGGAGGCGCGCGATGGCTCAGCTCGCAAGGCAACTGGTCGAGGCCCTGGAGGGGCTGCTGGGGGTCCCGGTACCGCTGCGGCTGCGGCTGTGGGACGGCAGCGCCGCCGGGCCGCCGGGGGCGCCCACGGTGGTGCTGCGCAACCGGCGGGCGCTGCGCCGGCTGCTCTGGCAGCCGGGGGAGCTCGGGCTGGCCCGGGCCTACGTCTCGGGGGACTTGGAGCTCGCCCCCGGCACCGACCTCTACGAGGTGCTGGCGGTCGTCGCGGACCTCGCCGAGCGTCCCGAGATCCGCGGGCTGGCGCTGGGCCCGGCCGAGGCGGTCGGTCCCCGGGGCCGCCGGGTGCTGGCGGCCCTGCTGCGGGCCGGCGCGCTCGGGCCGCAGCCCACCCCGCCGCCGGAGGAGGCCGGGAGGGTCCGCGGGCGGCTGCACAGCCGTGGCCGGGACCGCGCGGCCATCAGCCACCACTACGACGTCGGCAACGAGTTCTACGGGCTCGTGCTGGGCTCGTCGATGGTGTACTCCTGTGCCTACTGGGAGCCCGCCGCGAAGAGCCTGGAGGCGGCCCAGGAGGCCAAGCTCGACCTGATCTGCCGCAAGCTCGGCCTGCGCCCCGGGATGCGCCTGCTGGACGTCGGCTGCGGCTGGGGCTCGCTGGTGCTGCACGCGGCGCGGCACTACGGCGTGACGGCGGTCGGCGTCTCCATCTCGGCGGAGCAGGTCGCGCTGGCTCGCCGGCGGGTCGAGGAGGCCGGCCTGGCCGACCGGGTCGAGATCCGGCTGCAGGACTACCGGGAGATCCCGGACGGCCCGTTCGACGCGATCTCCAGCGTCGGCATGGCCGAGCACGTCGGCTCCGAGCAGTACCGGGTCTACGCCGAAGCGCTGTACGGCCTGCTGGAGCCCGGCGGCCGGCTGCTCAACCACCAGATCGCCCGCCGCCCCGACCACCCGGGGGAGGCGTACCGGCTCAGCCCGTTCATCGACCGCTACGTCTTCCCGGACGGCGAGCTCTCCCCGGTCGGTTCCACCGTGGCCCGGCTGGAGGAGGCCGGATTCGAGGTCCGTGACGTCGAGGCGCTGCGCGAGCACTACGCGCTGACGCTGCGCGAGTGGGTGGCCAACCTGGAGGCGCACTGGACGGAGGCGGTCCGGCTGGTCGGCCGCGGCCGGGCCCGGGTCTGGCGGCTGTACATGGCGGCCTCCGCCCTCGCGTTCGAGGAGAACCGGATCGGGATCAACCAGGTGCTCGCGGTCCGGACCGGCCCCGGGGGCGCCGCCCACCTTCCGGCGACCCGGGAGGAGTGGTTGCTCCGCCGTCCCACCGCTTCCCACCAGCGGACTGCCGCCGCGGCCCCCGCCGATCAGGATTTGGGAGATCGGCCGTCGGTCCGCTAATCTTTCAGTGCGGCAAGGGCCTATAGCTCAGACGGTTAGAGCGCTTCCCTGATAAGGAAGAGGCCACAGGTTCAAGTCCTGTTAGGCCCACCACCGCGAAGGGCCCGGAGCGATCTCGCTCCGGGCCCTTCGGCGTTCCCGCCGCCAACGGGGAACCCCGGGCCCGCTCCGGGGGTTGTGCGGGGAGGGGCGGTGGAGGGATGGTGGCGGTATGGCGTTGTTCTGGGCGATGAGCATCCCCGGGCTGGTCTGCGCGCTGGTCGCGCTGGCCTTCGTGGACCAGCTGGCACTGCGGGCGCGCAGGTCGCGCTGGATCCCCTGGCGGGGGACGGGCCGGGAGGGGCAGGTCTCGGCGACCGGCTTCGAGCAGCTGCACGCGCAGTTCGCGGCGGGCAAGCAGAACGAGCTGGACGAGCGGCGCAGCACCCTGATGCTGCGGGACGAGGAGGGCGAGGGCGCCCCGCCGCGGACCAGGGTGGACCTGGCCTCCGGTACCGCCGTGGTGGTCCCGCCGTCCCGCCGGTGACCGCTCCGGGGCGCGCCGGGGGCGGTCCCCGGGCCGGTCCGGAGCGGGCCGACCGTACGACAGAAGGTATGGCGTCAATCCTGCGGCCGGACGCCTTGGTTGGCGGCAGCGGTGGCTGGTCACGATTGGGACACCGGTGTGTATCATCGGCCGCAAGGGCAGTCTGGCACCCGGCAGCCCGTTCGTGCTCGTAACAACTCATGGACTCGTCGGCCCGGCCAATCCGGTCGGGGCACGGCTGTTGAGTCCGATACGCAAGAAGGACGAGGTCCCGCGGTGAAGAAGCTTCTCCTGGTCGCCCTGGTCGCCCTCGGCGGCTTCTTTGTCTACCGTCAGGTCCAGGCGGACCGCGCCGAGCAGGACCTGTGGACCGAGGCCACCGACCCGGTCCCGGCCGGTCGCTGAGGCCCCGGACGATCTGACGATCGACGATCTTCGGAGGCGCCGCACGGCGTCTCCCGGGCCGGCCGGCCCGGTCGGGTGACCGGGTCGGACGGCCTTCGGGCACCGCTCGGGGACGAGTGTCGGGACAGGGCGCGGGATTCGCGCCGGGACCCGGTACGCTAGTGCCCGGCGGTACAAGCGGTGCCGTCGAGGGGCTTTAGCTCAGTTGGTAGAGCGCTGCCTTTGCAAGGCAGATGTCAGGAGTTCGAGTCTCCTAAGCTCCACAGCAGAACACCACGGACGAACAGCCGATCGGCCGCTGACCCGAACCCGGGTCGGCGGCCGATCGGCGTTTCGCGCGGGTGCGGCCGGTCAGTGCGGCTTGCGCGGGTCGTGCGGCTTGGGGCGGTCGTCCTCGTGGGCCGGCCCGCCGGGCGCCGGAGGGCCCGGCTCGGGGTCGGTGCCGCCGGGCCGCGCCGGGGCGTCGGTCTCGGCCGCGGAGCCGTTCAGCGGGCTCGTGGCGGTGCCCGGAGCGGTGCCGGCGCCCGTCGGTCCGTTGCCCGCGGCGTGCGAGCCGCCGGGGCGCTGGGGCGAGGCGGGGTCGGCCTTGCCGGGCTCCCCGTTCGGGGGCTCGACCAGCCACTCGGGGTTGCCCTGGTGGCGCCACCACTGCCAGACCAGGATGCCGCTGCCGATCGCGACGGCGCCCGCCACGGCGAGGCCGGTGGCCCAGCCGTTGCGGTGCTCCTTCTTGATGTTCCGTGCGGCGAGCGCGCTGATCTCGGCCGAGGTGACGTGACCCTGCAGCGCGGTCAGCGCGGCGGCGCCGCGGGCGTGGGCCTCCTGCGCCACGGGGGTGACGCCGGCGCGGGCCTCCTCGACCGCGTGGGTGACCCTGGGGACCACGGTGGACCGGGCCTGGTCGGCGGCGCGGACGGTGGAGAGCCGGGCCGCCAGGGCGGCCTCCTGGGCCCGGTGCAGGGCCTTGAGGGTGTTCTTCTGGGCTTCCGGGGGCAGGCTGGCGAAGGCGTGTTCGAGTTGCGGGGCGATGTGCTTGACGTACTGGACGCGGGCGTTCTGGGCCGCCTGGGAGGCCTTCGGCCCGATGGCGTCCACAGCGGGGCCCAGCCGCTGCTTCGCGCCGTCCGCGAGGTGCACCGCGGTCTCCTTGGCGGTGGCGGCGTAGGGCGCGAGAGTGTCCCGGGTCTTGCCGGCCGTCTCACGAGCTGAGTCCAAACGGGTCACGAGTCTCTCCTCCTGGTGGCGTCCTTTATGCACATATCCACCTGAATGCTGATCATGCATCCTGATTTGTCCGACAGCACTCCGGAGTGGGCCGTACGCGGGGCGCGGGCCCGTGGCGGGGACGGTCCGCCCGGCCCGGTCGGGCGAGGACCGGATCGGGCCGGTGGAGATCGCTCGGCGCCGACCCGTCGCAGTACGCTGGCGATCCCGGTGCCACCCGTACGGCGGGTGCCGGCCGGGCCGCGCAGCCGATGTAGGGGAAGGGTTACCGCTGATGCTCCCGGACGAGTCCAGGCCGCCCACGGACAAGGAGCCGCGGCCGGACGGCGGGTCCGGGCCGCGCCGCTGCTACCGGCACCGGGAGCAGGAGACCGGCATCGCCTGCTCCCGGTGCGACCGGCCGATCTGCCCCCGGTGCATGGTGAACGCCTCGGTGGGCTTCCACTGTCCGGAGTGCGTCGGCGGGGACAACCGGCAGGTGCGGCAGGCGACCACGCGGTTCGGCGGGCAGCTGAGCACGGACGGCGCGCTGGTCACCAAGATCCTGATCGGGATCAACCTCGTGGTCTTCCTGCTGGCCGCCTACGTGCTCACGCCGTGGCTGTCCCGGGACCTCTCGCTGTACAGCATCGGCCCGCAGCTCACCGGCTTCCCGTACGGCGTCGCGGCCGGCCCGGACCAGTGGTACCGGTTGCTGACCGCGACCTTCCTGCACGTCGCGCCGTGGCACGTCGGCACCAACATGGTGATGCTCTGGGTGATCGGCCCCTCGCTGGAGGCGGCGCTCGGCCGGCTCCGCTACCTGGCCCTCTACCTGCTGTCGGGCCTGGCGGGCAGCGCCTTCGCCTTCCTGGTGGCCGGCGGCTTCATGAACTCGCTGGGGGCCTCCGGCGCCGTCTTCGGGCTGCTCGGCGCCACCGTGGTGATGCACAAGCAGAGCCGGGCGCCGCTGGGACCGGTGATCGCGCTGCTGGTCTTCAACCTGATCGTCACCTTCTCGGTCGCCGGCATCGACTGGCGGGCGCACATCGGCGGGCTGGTCGCCGGCACGCTGACCGCGGCCGGGCTGATGTACGCGCCGCGGGAGCGCCGGGCGACCGTCCAGGCGCTGACGGTGGCGGGGGTGGCGGGCCTGGTGCTGGCGATGGTCCTGATCGGGACGGCCCGCTACGGCGGGTGACGCTCCCGACGTTTGTCCACAGCGGGTGGGGAGTTGTGCACAGCCTGTGCGACCACAGTTCTGTGGACTGTTGTTCTACGCGTGTCCTGCTGTACGGATTCCGCATTCGGGGGAGGGCGTGCGGGAGCGCGGAACCGGCGCTCGACGCGAGTTATCCACAGGCTGGCGAGACTTTTCCCCAGTGTGGATAACCATGTGGATAAGCGCGATAAGAGGGATAACCGTCGGGCGGTATCCGGACACACCACAGCGCCGCCCCGCGGAACGAAGCCCGGGGCGGCGGGGGAGAACGCTCAGGGCAGCAGCCCCGGCGTCACTTCCACTGCGTGGAGACGCCGAATCCTGCCGCGATGAAGCCGAAGCCCACCAGGATGTTCCAGTTGGCCCAGCTCTCCACCGGCCAGCTGCCGCTCGTCACGTAATAGGTGACGATCCAGACCAGACCGACCAGGAACAGTGCCAGCATCAGAGGGGCTACCCAGCTTCGGCCCGAGCTGATCTTCACCGTGGCCGTGGTCGGCGGGGTGTAATCGGACTTCTTGCGGAGTCGAGACTTCGGCACGAGGAGCTCTCCTGTCGATGCGCTGTGAGACCGCGCAGGGGTTCAGCGGGTGGGGCGGCTGGTGGTGGCGGCTGTGGGAGAACGTTAGGGGAACCGATCCCGCACATGCCACCGGCGTCCGTTAGCGTAGTGGCTCGGCGGGTCTGAAGGAGATAAGGGTACGGTGCCTAATTTGTCGATTCCTCCTCGGCCTGCCCGCTCCCGCGCCGCCGGCACCCGAATTGTCGGCCGTGCCCTGACCTGCGCCGTCTTCGCGCTCGCCGGACTGCTCTTCTACATCAGCGCGCAGACCGCCCGCGGCACCGATCTGCGGACCGACAACTCGCTGCTGAGCCTCGGCGACGTGATACGCCAGCGCAGCTCGCAGAACCAGCAGTCCCAGGCGCAGCTCGCCGACCTCCAGGCGCGCTCCCAGGCACTCACCGACCAGCAGGGCCGCAGCCCCGCCGACGCCGCCCGGCTGACCGCCCTCCAGCAGGCCGCCGCCCTGGAGCCGCTGCAGGGGCCCGGGCTGACCGTCACGCTCAACGACGCCCCGCCGAACGCCACCGCGCGCATCCCCGGGGTGCCCGAGCCCGGCGTCAACGACCTGGTCATCCACCAGCAGGACATCCAGGCGGTGGTCAACGCGCTCTGGCGGGGCGGCGCCGAGGGCGTCCAGGTGATGGACCAGCGGCTGATCTCCACCAGCGCCGTCCGCTGCGTGGGCAACACCCTGCTGCTCCAGGGCCGGGTGTACTCCCCGCCGTACGTGGTCAAGGCGGTGGGGCGCACCGACGCGCTGCGGGCCGCCGTGGACGCGGACCCGACGATCCGTAACTACCTGCAGTACGTGCAGGCGTACGGGCTGGGCTGGAAGGTCCAGGAGAGCGGCGAACTCGCCCTGCCCGGCTACTCCGGCACGGTCGACCTGCGCTCGGCCGGGGGCCAGTGACCGGCGGCCGGTGACCGCCGGTGCGGGCCCAGCCCGGTCCCGCCGGGCGCGACGGGCGGGCGCCGGTGGGGAAGCCCGCCTCACGCGCCCGGATCACGGGTCTACTCTTGACCCCAGTCTGTTGCGTCGAGGGAGCACCATGTACGGCTGGATCTGGCGACACCTTCCGGGGCACCCCCTGGTCCGGGCCCTCATCTCGCTGCTCCTCGTCCTGGGGGTGGTCTACCTCCTGTTCACTTATGTCTTCCCGTGGGCGGAACCGCTGCTCCCCTTCGGCGACGTCACAGTGGACGGCGACGGCGGCGCCGCCGGCTGACCCGGCCGGGCCCTGTTCCTCCCCCAGTCCCCGCAGCCCACGGAGATAGCGCGCGAATGACCACCCAGCTGACCTCGCCCCGCATCCTGGTCGTCGACAACTACGACAGCTTCGTCTTCAACCTGGTCCAGTACCTCTACCAGCTCGGCGCCACCTGCGAGGTGGTGCGCAACGACGAGGTGACGGTCGAGCACGCGGTGCGTCGCGCGGGCGACGAGGGCTTCGACGGGGTGCTGCTCTCCCCCGGACCGGGCGCGCCCGAGGAGGCCGGGGTCTGCGTCGACATGGTCCACCACTGCGCGGGGATCGGTCTGCCGGTCTTCGGCGTCTGCCTCGGCCTGCAGTCGATCGCGGTCGCGTACGGCGCGGTGGTCGGCCGGGCGCCCGAACTGCTGCACGGCAAGACCTCGCTGGTGGAGCACGAGGACGGCGGCGTGTTCGAGGGCCTGCCCTCGCCGCTCACCGCGACCCGGTACCACTCGCTGGCGGTCGAGCCGGCCACCGTGCCGGACGAGCTGGTGGTGACCGCCCGGACCGCGAGCGGCGTGATCATGGGCCTGCGCCACCGCGGCCTGCCGGTCGAGGGCGTGCAGTTCCACCCGGAGTCGGTCCTCACCGAGGGCGGGCACCGGATGCTCGCCAACTGGCTGGCGGAGTGCGGCGATCCGCGGGCCGTCGGCCGTTCGGCCGGGCTCGCCCCGGTGATCGGCCGGGGCTGACCGGCATGACCGCCGTGCGTCCGGAGGGGCGTTACCAGTCGGGGGCGGATCCGCAGGGGGCCGACGCGTACGGCCGGGGCGGCCGGCACCGGCAACCGGACCCGCGGTACGACGGCCGGGGCGAGTACCCGCCGAACAGCCAGTACCAGGAGTACGACCCCTACGGGGCGCGGTCGGCGGGGCCGGGCGTGCCGGAGCAGGGCGGGGCCGAGGACGGCTGGGGCGTCTACGAGCAGGCCGGGCAGCCCGTGCCGGGCACCTCGGCGCACCCGGAGCAGCCCGAGTACCCCTGGCTGGCCGACCAGACCCTCCAGTTGCGGCTCCCGGCCTTCGCCGAGGGCGAGGTGGCGCCGCCGGCCGGCGGCCGCGCCGAGCGCCGGCGTGCCGCGCAGGGCCGGATGTCCGTGCGCTCGGGCGGCGGGCGCCGCCGGGCCGCCGGTGGTGCCGCCGCGGGCCGGGCCCGGCCCAAGGAGTCGCCGGCCGTGGTGGTCGCGCGCCTCGTCGGCGAGCTGTGCATCACGCTCGGCCTGGTGATGCTGCTCTTCGTCTCCTACCAGCTCTGGTGGACCAACGTGCAGGCCGACGCGGCCGCCGACGGTGCCCGCAACCAGCTGGAGCAGCAGTTCGACGCGGCCCAGCCGGCACCCGGCGCGCCCGGTCAGCCCGCGCCGGACCCGGCCAAGCCGGAGACCTTCGAACCGGGCAAGGGCTTCGCGATCATCCACCTGCCCAAGCTGGGCCTGAAGTTCCCGATCGCCGAGGGCACCTCCAAGTCGGCGGTGCTCGACAAGGGCCTGGTCGGCCACTACACCGGTACCGGGATGCCGGCCGACAAGGCGGGCAACTTCGCGCTGGCCGCGCACCGCAACACCCACGGCGAGCCGTTCCGGCACATCAACCAGCTCGGCAAGGGCGACAAGATCGTGGTGGAGACCTCCACCGCGTACTACGTCTACGAGATCACCGGCGGCATCCCGGAGACTCCGCCGTCCAACGTCAGCGTGATCAAGCCGGTGCCCAACGGCTCCGGCTACAACCAGGCGGGCCGCTACATCACCCTGACCACCTGCACCCCGGAGTTCAGTTCCAAGGCGCGGCTGATCATCTTTGGCAAGATGATCGAGGAACGGCCGCGGAGCCAGGGCAAGCCGCCGGGCCTGACGGTCGGCTAGCGATCGCGGCGGACGGCCGCCGCACCGGGTGTCCAGTGAGCGAGGGGGAGTACAGGTGATCCAGGAGGAGACGGCGGCGGAGGCGTTCCCGCCGCCGGAGCCCGCCCGGCGGCGGGGCCGGGGCCGGGCATTGGCCGCGCTCGGCGTCTTCGGCGAGCTGCTGATCACTCTGGGCCTGGTGCTCGGCCTGTTCGTCGCGTACTCGCTCTGGTGGACCAACGTGGAGGCCGACGCGGCCGCGTCGCGGGCCTCCGACCGGCTGCGCAGCGCCTGGGCGGCGGGGCCGACGACGAGCGCCCCCCCGGTCGCCCCCGGCGTCCCGAGCCCCACCGCGCCACCCGGCCCGGCCTTCGCGGCGGGCGACGCGGTCGGCTTCCTGCACGTGCCCGCGATGGGCAAGGACTACCAGGTGCTGATCCGGATGGGCACCGACGCCGACACCCTGGCCGAGGGCGTCGCCGGGGTGTACGAGCAGCCGTACCGCGCCGCGATGCCCTGGGACGCGAGCGGCAACTTCGCGCTGGCCGCCCACCGGGACGGCCACGGGGCGAAGTTCCACGACCTCGACGCCGTCCGCAAGGGCGCCGCGATCGTGGTCGAGACCAAGGACAAGTGGTACGTCTACCAGGTCGACAGCACCCTGCCGGAGACCTCCAAGTACGACACCGGCATCGTCGCCCCCGTCCCCAAGGGCTCGGGCTACCAGGGGCCGGGACGGTACATCACCCTGACGACCTGTACGCCGGTCTACACCTCGCGCTACCGGATGGCGGTCTGGGGCAGCCTGGTGCGGGTGGACGACATGGACGCCCGGCGTACGCCGCCGCCCGAGCTGCGCCGCGGCTGACCGGCCCGGACGGGCCCGGACGGGCCCGGGACGGCGGCCCGAGCGGGCCGCCGGGCCCGGGGGCCGGGAGTGCCCCGAGCGGTCCCGGAGAGCGGCCAGGAGGGGCCCGGAGAACGGGCCGGCGGGGCCCGGACGGCGGGGAGCCGGCGGCCGGCCGCGGAGAACGGCGGAGGGGCCCGCCGCGGCCGTGCGTACCGGCCGTGGCGGGCCCCTCGGGTTCACCTAGAACCAGGGGAACCAGGGGCTAGGGGTTGTTCCCCCCTTTGGTGGGGCTGGTGGCCGGGGAGCTGGGGGGGTTGGTGTCCCCTTTGGCATCGGCCGGCCGGGTCACCAGGCTGATCGAGGTGTTCGGGTCGACCTGGGTGCCGGCGCCCGGCATCGAGGACAGCACCAGGGCGTTCGGGTCCTGCGGGCCCAGGGTGACGCTGTAGCTCAGACCGAGGGCCTTCAGCTGTTTGTCGGCCTCCCTCAGCGTGAGGTTCTGCAGCGGCGGGACCTGGATCTTGTCCGGGGCCTTGAAGATCGTCAGGGTGATCTTCGAGTTGGCCGCGGCCTTGCTGTTCGGCTGGAGCGACTGCGAGGCGACGGTGTTGACCTTGGTGGGGTCGGTGGTCGGGCTCGTCTTCGAGGCGTCGACCTGGAAGCCGGCGCTCTCCAGGGTCGCCTGCGCGGCCTCCTTCTGCTGGCCGAGCACACTGGGGACCTGGACCTTGGTCTTGCCCTGCGAGACCGTCAGCTTCACCGGCGCGGTCGGGTCGCCCGGGGCGCCCGACGCCGGGTCCTGGGCGGTGACCTGCTCCTGCGGAGCCGTGTCGTCGTCCTTGTACTCGGGGACCACGTTGGTGAAGCCGGCGTCGTTGAGCGCCTTGACCGCCTGGTCCTTGGTCTTGCCGACGACGTTCGGCACGCTCGCCTTGGCCGGGCCGGAGGAGAGCTGCACCGTGATCGTGGCGGTCTCCGCGACCTGGCCGCCGGCCGCCGGGTTCTGGGTGCAGACCTGGTCCTTCTTGATGGCGGCGTCCGGGCAGGCCACCTTCTCGCCCTCGGTCACCACCAGCTTCGGACCGGTCTGCGCGGCCAGGGTCTTGGCGTCCGCCAGGCTCTTGCCGACCAGGCTCGGGGCGACGATCTTGGCGGCTTCCTTCTTGTCGTCGCCCTTCTTGTCGCCGAACATCGCCTGGGCGACGAAGAAGGTGCCCACCAGGACCAGCACGGCGGCGATCGCCAGCACGATCCAGGAGGTGTTGCTCTTCTTCGGCGGCTCCTCGCCGCGCCGGCCCCCGCCGCGGCCGTAGCCGTCGTCGTAGCCGTCGTTGCCGCCGCCGCCCGGGGCACCGGAGTAGGTCTGGCCGTAGCCGTCGTCCTGGTAGCCGGGCTGCTGGCCGTACCCGGGCTGTCCGCCGGCCTGCGGCAGCATGGTGGTCGGCCCGCCGCCGGGGTGCTGCGGCAGCATGTTGGTCTGGCCGTACGGGTCGTGCTGCGGGTAGCCGTTCTGGTCGTAGCCGTACCCGGCCGCACCGCCCATGCCGTACGCGGCGGCCTGCTGGGCGGCGGCCACCGGCAGGCCGTCGAGGAAGCGCTCGATGTCGTCGCGCATCTCGTCGGCGCTCTGGTAGCGGTAGTCGCGGTCCTTGGCGAGCGCCTTCAGCACGATCGCGTCGATCTCGGGGCGCACCTCCGGGTCGAAGGCGGACGGCGGCTGCGCCTCCTCCCGGACGTGCTGGTAGGCCACCGCCACCGGGGAGTCGCCGACGAACGGCGGGCGCACGGTCAGCAGCTCGTACAGCAGGCAGCCGGTGGAGTAGAGGTCCGAGCGGGCGTCGACCTGCTCACCCTTGGCCTGCTCGGGGGAGAGGTACTGGGCGGTCCCGATGACGGCGGAGGTCTGCGTCATGGTCATCCCGGCGTCACCCATCGCCCGGGCGATGCCGAAGTCCATGACCTTGACGTTGCCCTGCCGGGTCAGCATCACGTTGGCGGGCTTGATGTCGCGGTGCACGATGCCGGCCCGGTGCGAGTACTCCAGGGCCTGGAGGATGCCGATGGTCATCTCCAGCGCCCGTTCCGGCAGCAGCCGGCGGCCGGAGTGCAGCAGCTCCCGCAGGGTGGACCCCTCGACGTACTCCATCACGATGTACGGGATGGAGATGCCGTCGATGTAGTCCTCGCCGGTGTCGTACACGGCGACGATCGCGGGGTGGTTCAGTGATGCCGCGGACTGCGCCTCACGGCGGAAGCGGGCCTGGAAGGACGGATCGCGGGCCATGTCGGCCCGGAGCGTCTTCACGGCGACGGAACGGCCGAGCCGGGAGTCATGGGCGAGGTACACCTCGGCCATGCCGCCGCGCCCGAGGACGCCGCCGAGCTCGTACCTGCCGCCTAGGCGACGAGGCTCTTCCATAGTTCCGACCCTCTCCCTCACCCGCCGGTGAGGTTGTGACGTAGGTGTCCCCGCACGCTCTGAGTGACGCCGGCCCGGCCCCGGATGGTTCTGCGATCAGGACCGTTCGACGTCTCGCGGGCGGCAACGGGCACACCCGCTGCTGCGGATACGCTACCGGTCGCACCGGGCCGGACCGGAGTCGGCCGTCGGCCGATACCAGACCGGTATCCGGACGGCGGGGCCGATCGTGAGATTCCACGCACCTGTGGCGGCCGCCCGCTACTTGCCGAGGGCGGCCTGCATCACCGCCTTGGCGACGGGCGCCGCGAGCCTTCCGCCGCTGATGCCGTCACGGTTGTTGGAGCCGTCCTCGACCACGACCGCCACCGCGACCGACTGGCCGTCGGCGGTCTTGGCGTAGGAGGTGAACCAGGCGAACGGCAGCCCGGCGTTGTCCTCGCCGTGCTGCGCGGTACCGGTCTTGCCGCCGACCGTCAGACCCGGGATCCGGGCGTTCTTGCCGGTGCCGTTCTCGACCACCGAGACCATCAGGTCCTGCATCTTCTGCGCGGTGGCCGGGCTCATCGGCTGGGAGAACTGCTTCTCGGTGTGCTTCGAGACGGTGGTCAGCGAGGCCGAGCGCTCCTGGTCGACCAGGTACGGCTGCATCAGCGAGCCGTTGTTGGCGATCGCGGCCGAGACCATGGCCATCTGCAGCGGGGTGGCCCGGGTGTCGTGCTGGCCGATCGAGTCCAGCGCGGTGCCGTCCGGGGTGGAGTTGCTGGGGAAGACGCTCTTCTCGGAGCGGACCGGGGTGTCGATCGTGCTGTTGAAGCCGAACTTCTCGGCCTGGGAGCGCATCTTGTCCTTGCCCAGGTCGGCGCCGATCTTGCCGTAGACCGTGTTGCAGGACTGGTCCATGCCGGACTTCAGCGTGGCGTTCTCACACTTCTCGAACTCGCTCTCGTTCTTGAGCTCGGTCCTGGTGCCCGGCAGCACGTACGGGTTCGGGGTGTCGGTGGCGTCGTCGATGTTCTGGTACAGGCCGTTCTCGAACGCCGCCGTCGCGGTGACCAGCTTGAACGTCGAGCCGGGCGGGTACGTCTCGCGCAGCGCGCGGTTGAGCATCGGCTTGTTCGGGTCCGCGTTGAGGTCCACCCAGGCCTTGGAGTCGGCGGACTCGCTGCCCGCGAACACGCCGGGGTCGTAGGACGGCGTGGAGACCAGCGCCAGGATCGCGCCGGTGCGCGGGTCGAGCGCGACCACCGCGCCCTTCTTGCCGCCGAGGCCGTCGAACGCGGCCTTCTGGGCCTTGGCGTTGATCGTCGTGACGACGTCGCCGCCCTTCTTCGGCTCCCCGGTCAGCATGTCCAGGGTGTTGCGGAAGAACAGCCGGTCGTCGGTGCCGGAGAGGATGCCGTCCTCCAGCTGCTCCAGCTGGCTGGCGCCGAACGACTGCGAGGAGTACCCGGTCACCGGCGCGTACATCGGGCCGTCGACCCAGGAGCGCTTGTACTTGTAGCGCAGGCCGTTGACGAAGTCGGACTGGGTGACCGGCTGGCCGCCGACGACGATGTTGCCGCGCGGGTGGGCGTAGCGGTCGTACACCTGCCGCTTGTTGTTCTTGTTGGTGGCCCAGGCGTCGGCCTGGACGCCCTGGACCCAGTTGGTGCGCACCATCAGGGCCAGGATCAGGACCAGGCAGAAGATCGAGACCCGGCGGATCGGCTTGTTCACGAGGCTGCTCCCCCCTGGAGCTCGGAGGCCGGGGCCGGTTCCACCCCGGGGCGGCGGGCGCTGTCGCTGATCTTCAGCAGGATCGCGACCAGGGCCCAGTTGGCGACCACCGAGGATCCGCCCTGGGCGAGGAACGGCATGGTCATACCGGTCAGCGGGATCAGGCCGGTGACACCGCCGGCGACCACGAAGACCTGGAGCGCCATGGCGGAGGAGAGGCCGACGGCGAACAGTTTGCCGAACGGGTCGCGGGCCGCGACGGCGGTGCGCAGACCGCGCTGGACCAGCAGGGCGTAGAGCATGAAGATCGCCATCAGGCCGGTGAGGCCGAGCTCCTCGCCGAACGAGCCGAGGATGAAGTCGCTCTTGGCGGCGAAGTCGATCAGCCAGGAGCGGCCCTGGCCGAGGCCCGAGCCGGTCACGCCGCCGGAGCCCAGCGCCATCAGCGACTGGCCGATCTGTTCCGTCGACCCCGGTGGTGGTTTGGGGGCGAAGGCGGCCATCGGGTCGAGCCAGGCGTCGATCCGGGTCTTCACGTGGCTGGCGGTGGAGGCCACCGCGACGGCGCCGCCGACGGACATCAGCAGGCCGAAGACGATCCAGCTGGTGCGCTCGGTGGCGACGTACAGCATCACCACGAAGAGGCCGAAGTACAGGAAGGAGGAGCCGAGGTCGTTCTCGAAGATCAGGATCAGCAGGCTGAGCAGCCAGATCACGATGATCGGCCCGAGGTCGCGGCCGCGCGGCAGGTAGAGGCCCATGAAGCGGCGGCTGGCCAGGGCCAGGGCGTCGCGCTTGACCATCAGGTAGCCGGCGAAGAAGACGGTCAGGATGATCTTGGCGAACTCGCCGGGCTGGATCGAGAAGGAGCCCATCCGGATCCAGATCTTGGCGCCGAAGTCCTCCTTGCGGGCCGGGAAGAAGGCCGGCGCCGCGAGCAGCACCAGGGCCGCCGCCATCGAGATATAGGTGTAGCGCTGGAGGACCCGGTGGTCCTTCAGGAAGATCATCACAAAGATGAAGAACCCGACCCCGAGACCCGACCACATCAGCTGGTTGGCGGCCGCGGGGTAGTTGTTGTGCAGGAGCTTCCCGGCCTTGTCGAGCCGCCAGATCATCACCACGCCGAGCCCGTTGAGCAGGGTGGCGATCGGCAGCATCAGCGGGTCCGCGTAGGGCGCGAAGCGGCGCATCAGCAGGTGCGCGATCAGCGCCAGCGCCCCCATGCCGAGGCCGTAGCCGAGCATGCCGGCCGGCAGCGAGTCGTCCATCGCGAGGCCCACGTTGGCGTACGCGAGGACCGGCAGCAGCACCGCGAAGGCCAGCATGGCCAGCTCGGTGTTGCGTCGGTTGGGCGTGCCCGGCGGGGAGATGGTGGTGTTGCGCCGGCGTCGGGAGGAGGCCCGGTCGGCCGGTACGCCGCCGGACCGGCGGTCGGCGCCGTTGCTCAGGTCGAAGGTGCTCACGTGGTGACCGCTCCCTGACGGCCGGCAGGCCCGCGCGGGGCGGGCCTATGTCGGGTCGCGGCCGTCACGGCTTGGGGCAGGAGTCGGCCTTCTGCCGCTCCTCGTCCGTCAGGCCGGGCAGGTCGCCCTGCGGCCCGGTGGCCGGGGCGGCGGCGCTCTGGCTCGGGGCGGCCGTGGTCGGGGTCGGCGAGGGGGTCGAGGTCGCGCTGGGAGCGGCGGCGGCCGGGGCCCGGCCGCTGGGCGAGGCCGCCGGCGAGGTGGCCGCCAGGAACCCGGCGTGCGCCACCGCGGGCGTGGTGCCCGGCTGGCCGCTGGGCGCGGTGCCCGGCGTGCCGCCCGGCAGCGCCGGGTTGGCGGCGGCCGTCCTGGCGTCGGCCACCTTGTGGCAGAACGTCGCCTGCTCGCCCAGCTTCTTCACCTTGTCGTCGGCGTCGCCGAGGCTGCTGGCCGAGATGGTGTTGGTGACGTGGGTGCGCTGGTCCTGCGGCAGGTACTTGAGTTCGACGTCCTTGTACGAGGTGTGCACCGAGGACAGGTTCAGTCCGGCGAGGCTCTGGTTGAGGCCCTGGTAGACCGCGACGTGGTCGCCGTCCACGCCGACGTAGTACTGGTCCTGGGTCCACTGGTAGCCGAAGAAGCCGACGCCGCCGAGCACGCCCAGGGCGACCAGCGCGGCGAGCGAGAGCTTGAGCCCCTTGCCCTTGCGCTTCGGCCGCTGCTCCTCGTCGAACTCCTCGGTGCCGTACACCGGGGGTTCGCCGGAGCCGTAGCCGCCGTCGTAGCCCTCGGCGGGGCCGAAGCCCGCCGGGGCGGCGCCGTAGCCGCCGTCGTAGCCCTCCGCGGGGCCGAAGGCGCCCTGCGGCGGCCGGCCGAGGCCCGCCGCCCGGCCGGCCGGGGTGTCCCGGATCGACTGGTCGGCGAGGGTCGAGGAGGGCGGGGTCTCGGCGACCGCGCCGACCACCATCGGGACGTCGTTGAACCGACCGCTCAGGGTGTCCGTGGCGCCGACGTCGAGGACGTCCGCCACGATGCAGGTGATGTTGTCCGGACCACCGCCGCGCAGGGCGAGCTGGATCAGCTCCTGCACGGTCTGCTCGGGGGAGTAGAAGCTCCCGAGGGTGTCCTGGAGGGTCTGGTGGCTGACCGGGCCGGAGAGGCCGTCGGAGCAGATCAGGTAGCGGTCGCCCGCCCGGACCTCGCGGATCGACAGGTCGGGCTCGACCTGGCCGCGGCCGTCCAGCGCCCGCATCAGCAGCGAGCGCTGCGGGTGGGTCTCGGCCTCCTCGGGCGTGATCCGGCCCTCGTCGACCAGGCGCTGCACCCAGGTGTGGTCCTGGGTGATCTGCACCAGCGAGCCGTCCCGCAGCAGGTAGGCGCGGGAGTCGCCGACGTGCACCAGGCCCATCCGCTGGCCCGTCCAGAGCATCGCGGTGAGGGTGCAGCCCATGCCCTCCAGCTGCGGGTCCTCCTCGACCATCTGCCGGAGGCGGTCGTTGGCGCCCTGGACGGCGTCACCGAGCAGGGTCAGCAGGTCGGCGCCGGGCACGTCCTCGTCCAGTCGGACGATCGAGCCGAGCACCTCGGAGGACGCGACCTCGCCGGCCGCGGCGCCGCCCATGCCGTCGGCCACGGCCAGCAGCCGCGGCCCGGCGTAGCCGGAGTCCTCGTTACCCTCCCGGATCAGCCCCTTGTGGGAGCCGGCGGCGAAGCGCAGCACCAGGGTCATGCGACCTGAGCCCCCCTCTGGGTCATGGACGGGATGCTGTCCCTCATGCGCTACTACTTCCGCAGTTCGATGACGGTCCTGCCGATACGGATCGGCATGCCCGGCTGGAGCGGGGTCGGCGCCGTCAGGCGCTGCCGGTCCAGATAGGTGCCGTTGGTGGAGCCTAGATCCTCGACCGTCCACTGCCCAGTCTGATCCGGATAGATCCTGGCATGCCGGGAGGACGCGTAGTCGTCGTCCAGCACGATGGTGGAGTCGTGCGCGCGGCCCAGCGTGATGGTCTGGCCCTGCAGCGCGACGGTCGTCCCGGCCAGCGAGCCCTGCACCACGACCAGCTGGGTCGGGGCGCCGCGGCGCCGGCCGCCGCCCTGGGTCTGGGGGGCGGGGGCGGGCTGGCCCTGCGGGGCCCGCCCGGGGGCGGCCACCGGGGCCGTGGTGGCGGTGGCCGCGGTGGCGGCACCGCCCCGACGGGAGGAACGGGGGTTCACCCTGGTCCCGAACAGGTCACTGCGGATCACCTGGACCGCGACGATGACGAACAGCCACAGCACGGCCAGGAAACCCAGCCGCATGACCGTCAGGGTCAGTTCTGACATGGCCGGCCCGCCCGTGAGTGAGCGAAGCGCGCGAACAAATCGGACACTACCCTTCGACCTGTCGGTAGACGATGGTGGTGGAACCCACGACGATTCGTGAGCCGTCGCGGAGCGTAGCGCGCTGGGTGTGCTGTCCGTCCACCACGATGCCGTTGGTGGATCCGAGGTCGAGCACCATCGAGGGGGTGCCGGGCCGGATCTCGGCGTGCTTGCGGGAGACCCCCGGGTCGTCGATCCGCACGTCGGCCTCGGTGGAGCGGCCGAGCACGCAGGCGTTCCCGGTGATCTGGTGCCGGGAGCCGTTGACCTCGATCCAGCGGCGCACCGCGGTGCCGTGGCCGGCGCCGGGGAACGGGCGGACGTTGCCGCCCGCGGCGGCCGGCGGTCCGGCGGGCATGGCGGGGGGCGCGGCCGGCGGCGGGGGCGCGCTGTAGGGGGCGGCGCCCTGCTGCTGCCACGGTGCGCCGGGGGCCGGCGGGGCCGGCGGCCGGCCGTAGCCGCCGCCCTGGGTGGGCTGCGGCGGGGCCTGCTGCGGCGCGGCCTGCGCCGACGGCTCCTCGGCGGCCAGGGTGCGGCTGCGCACCCGGTAGAGGCCGGTGTCCAGATCGTCGGCCTTCTCCAGGTTCACCTGGAGCGGGCCCATGAAGGAGTACCGCTGGGCCTCGGCGTACTCGCGGACCATGCCGGCCAGCTCGGTGCCCAGCTGACCGGAGTAGGGGCTCAGCCGCTCGAAGTCGTGCGGGCTCAGCTCGACGATGAAGTCGTTGGGCACGACGGTGCGGTCGCGGTTCCAGATGCTCGCGTTGTTGTCGCACTCGCGCTGCAGCGCGCCGGCGATCTCCACGGGCTGGACCTCGGATTTGAACACCTTGGCGAAGGTGCCGTTGACGAGACCCTCGAGTCGCTGCTCGAACTTCTTCAGCACTCCCATGGGGCACCCCCTTCCAGGGTTCGTTCGCCTGCCTGCCGACCGGATCCCGGGGAGCCGGTCGCGCCTACTTGCGGTACTTCCGTACTGATCGTATCCACGCCGGGGCCATCCATACGGTTCCCGGACCGCGTGGTGCCCGGGGGTGGGCTCGGACACACAGGGTGACGCATGGCGGCCTCGGCATGCCAGGGCTACCCGTCCGAACTGCCCCGCATCCCTCGCTCGCCTGTTCGTCCGGGCATCCGTTCGGATGCGTTCGGCCGCCCCGGGAAACGGATTCGGAGGCGGCCCGCAGGTCGTGCTACTGTTTTGCATGTCGGAAGGGGCGCCCGCAAGGGAGCCGGACCGAAGAACCGCGAAGGCCACATGGTACCGAGCGGATCGGCTGGTCGGCTGGCAACCACGACAAACACCCATGCGCGGGTGGCGGAATAGGCAGACGCGCTGGATTCAGGTTCCAGTGCCCGAAAGGGCGTGGGGGTTCAACTCCCCCCTCGCGCACAGCGAAGCCCCGCAGATCTTCGGATCTGCGGGGCTTTCTCGTGTTCCGGAGCGGACCGGCGCCCGGCCGCGGAGCGGCGCCGCGCGGTCACTCCCGGTTGGCGGGGAGGTCGGCCCGCAC
This sequence comes from Kitasatospora sp. NPDC059327, assembly GCF_042752535.1. Taxonomy (NCBI): domain Bacteria; kingdom Bacillati; phylum Actinomycetota; class Actinomycetes; order Kitasatosporales; family Streptomycetaceae; genus Kitasatospora; species Kitasatospora sp. NPDC059327. The sequence goes on from NZ_JBHYYB010000028.1 coordinate 83,090, forward strand.
CGCGAAGCCGCCGTCGGCGGTGGTGCCGGCGACCAGGGTGCCGCCCAGCAGCTGGGCCCGCTCCCGCAGACCGACCAGGCCGTGCCCGCCGCCCGGCAGGGTCTCGGCCGGCCGGACCGGTGGGGCGTCGTTGCGGACCTCGACCCGGAGCCGGCGGCCGACCGCGCGCAGCCGGACGTGCACGGTGGCCTGCGGGGCGTACTTGGTGATGTTGGTGAGCGCCTCCTGGACCGTCCGGTAGGCGGCCCGTTCGACCGCCTCGGGCCAGGGCCGGTCGCCCGGTGCCAGCTCGGTCTCGGCGGTCAGGCCGCTCTCCTCGATCAGCCGGGGGAGGTCCGCCAGCCGGGGCTGCGGGGCGAGCGGGACGTCCGGGCGCGAGCCGGCCGCGCGCAGCACGCCGACCATCTGCCGCAGCTCCTCCAGGGTGCGCACGGAGAGCTCCCGGATCGTCCGGGCGGTGGCCGCCGCGGCCGGGTCGGCGGTACTGACCTGCAGCGCGCCGGCCTGGATGCTGATCAGGCTGACCTGGTGCGAGACCACGTCGTGCATCTCGCGGGCGAGCCGGCCGCGCTCGCTGATCAGCACCCGCTCGGCGAGCAGCCGGCTCTCCCGGGCCTGGCCCCGGGTCAGCTCGTCCAGCCGGGCCGCCAGCTCCCGGCGGGTACGGGAGAGCAGCCCGGTGGCGGCCGGGCCGGCGGCCAGCATCACCGACTGGATCGCGTAGAGCGCGGTCTCCCGGCTCGGTTCGAGGGACTGCTCGGAGAGCGGCCAGTGGAAGAACTCGACCAGGGCGAAGAGGGTCGCGCAGGGGACCACCACCCGGGGGGCGGGCCGCTCGGCGGCCACCGTGTAGACGGCGGTGATCGGGGCCAGCCAGATGTCGCCGAGATAGCTGCCCGGCATGGTGAGCAGCAGCACGGTGACCGGGAAGCGCCGGCGCCAGGGCAGGACGACGGCCGCGAGCAGCGAGAGCAGGACCTGCCACAGGGGCGCGCCCCGGGCCACCAGCGCGGCGTCCATCAGCGAGTACAGGGCCGGCAGCAGCAGCATCAGCCAGGGGGCGGTGAGCCAGGCCGGCAGGCGTCTGGCGGGTGGCGGACCGACGGCGGTCATGCCCCGCTGCCGGGTTTCGGCCGCACCAGGCCGGCCCGGTGGGCCACCACGGCGGCCTGCACCCGGTTGGCGACGCCGAGCTTGCCGAGGATCGCGCTGATGTGGTCCTTCACCGTGCCGGTGCCCAGGAAGAGCCGGTCGGCGATCTCGGCGTTGGACAGGCCCTCGCCGAGCAGGGCCAGGACGTCGAGTTCGCGGCTCGTGAGGGTCCGGGCCAGCGAGGCCGCTTCGGCGTCCGGGCCGCCGCCGTCCACGTAGCCGCCGATCACGGTGCGGGTGACGGTCGGGGAGAGGATGCTGCCACCGGCCGCGAGCACCCGGACGGCGTGCACCAGCTGCTCCGGGGCGGTGTCCTTGAGCAGGAAGCCGGCCGCGCCGGCGCGCAGCGCGGTGCCGATGTACTCGTCGGTGTTGAAGGTGGTGAGCATCGCCACCGCCGGCGGGTCGGGCAGGGCGCGCAGCCGGCGCAGCACCGAGATGCCGTCGAGGTCGGGCATCCGGATGTCGAGCAGCACCACGTGCGGGCGCAGGCGCTGGACGTACGCCTCGGCCTGGCCGCCGGAGCAGTCGCCGACCACCTCCAGGTCGGGGGCGGAGCCGACGATGAGGCCGAGGCCGGAACGGACCAGGATCTCGTCGTCCACGATCAGCACGCGGGTGGGGGTGATGGTCCCTCCTCGGTTCGGGCGGCCGGGCCCGGCCGGTCCGCTCGACGCGGTGTCGTCGAGCATTTCGAGACTAGGGCCAGTGGGGGTGGGGTGCCGAACGCCGGTCGCCCGGACACCCCCGCCGTTCGGCGGGGGTGGGAATCGGCTACCGGGTTCACGTAATTCTCACCCGGGGTGGGGAACCATGGAGTTGGCTGCCCCTTCACCGGTTTCCGGTCATGGCCAGGGTCGCCGGTCAGTCCGTCGGGCGCACGGATGCCCGGCGCCGGCCCGTGTGCGGATGCGCCCCACCATCTGATCGTTTGGAATTGAGCTGTGTCGTCCACTGTGAAGTCGGAGCCGTCCGCCGCGTCCGCCGGGCCCCGGCCCGCCGGCCTGCTGGAGCGCTGGCGCCCGAGGGCCGCCGCGGCGACCGTCTGGTACCTGCGCCTGATCGCGCTGCTGAACCTGGTGACGGTGCTGCTGGTGCCGTTCCGGGACCAGGTGACCGAGCACAACGAGGGCGAGTACTTCACTCCGTACCTGATGACGGCCGGTCTGAGCACCGCGGTGCTGTCGGTGTTCCTGGCGATCGCGATGCGACGGCGCAAGCGGGCCGCGTGGATCTTCAACTTCGCGCTGGCCGGGCTCTTCGCGCTGCTCTACCTGGCCGCCATGGCGGTGCCCGACGAGCGGTTCAACCGGCACCCGCTCAACTACATCTCCACCGTGCTGACCTGCCTGTTCGTCCTGGCGCTGCTGGTCGGGCGGAAGGAGTTCACCTCCAAGGGCGACAGCTCCAACCCGAAGACGGCGGCGGCCACCTTCGTCGGCGGCCTGGCCTTCGGCGGTGTGGTCGGCGCGCTGCTGGTCTGGGCGAACAACACCGCGCGGGGCGCCGACTTCTGGGACCTCTTCCGCTACTCGGTCGGCCGGATGATCACCATCACGCCCTCCGAGCACCTGCGGTCGGTGATCTCGGCGCCGACCTGGGTCAACGCCGTGATCAACGCGATGGGCGCGGTCCTCTTCCTGCTGGTCCTCTACGTGGCGTTCCGCAGCCCCAGGGACAAGGAACTGCTGACCCCGGAGGACGAGGAGCGGCTGCGGGGCCTGCTCGACAAGCAGGGCGAGCGGGACTCGCTCGGCTACTTCGCGCTGCGCCGGGACAAGGCGGTGGTCTTCTCCCCCAGCGGCAAGGCGGCGGTGACCTACCGGGTGGTCGGCGGGGTCTCGCTGGCCTCGGGCGATCCGATCGGGGACCCGGAGGCCTGGCCGGGCGCGATCGAGGCCTGGCTGTCCGAGGCCCGCGAGCACGCCTGGGCGCCGGCCGTGATGGGCGCCTCCGAGGAGGCCGGGGTGATCTACGCCCGGCACGGGCTGGACGCGCTGGAACTGGGTGACGAGGCGATCGTCGAGCTGGACGAGTTCTCGCTGGACGGTCGCGCGATGCGGGTGGTCCGCCAGGCGTACAACCGGGTCAAGCGGGCCGGGTACACGGTGCGGATCCGGCGCCACCAGGACATCCCCGAGTGCGAGATGGCCCAGCTGGTCGCCAAGGCCGACCAGTGGCGCGACGGCGCGACCGAGCGCGGCTTCTCGATGGCGCTCGGCCGCCTCGGCGACCCGGGCGACGGGCGCTGCGTGATGCTGGAGTGCCACGACGGGGACGGTGAGCTGAAGGCGCTGCTCAGCTTCGTGCCCTGGGGCGTGGACGGACTCTCGCTGGATCTCATGCGTCGGGCCAGGGACACCGAGAACGGCCTGATGGAGTTCATGGTGATCGAGCTCCTGCAGCGCGCGCAGGAGGTCCAGCTGGCCCGGGTGTCGCTGAACTTCGCGATGTTCCGTTCCGTTTTCGAGCGCGGGTCGCGCCTCGGCGCGGGGCCGGTGCTCCGGCTCTGGCGCTCGGTGCTGGGCTTCTTCTCGCGCTGGTGGCAGATCGAATCGCTGTACCGGGCCAACGCCAAGTACCGCCCCATCTGGGAACCGCGCTATCTGCTGTTCGAGAAGAGCAGCGAGATTCCGCGGATCGGCATCGCCAGCGCGCGGGCCGAGGGCTTCATCACCGCACCGAGTCTGCCCGCCCTGTTCCGTCGCCGACACCGGGGAGCCGCCGACGCGGGGCGCCCGGTGCCGCCGGCGGCGCGGGACGGGAAGGGGTAGCCCCTCCGCCGGGGGGCGGAGGGGGCCGGTCGTCCGGATGGGGGGCCTTCGGGGTTTTCTCTCCCCCCAGAGGATGAGACAGCTCAACTTTTATGCCGATGTGGATTCTTTAACCGGCTTCTAATGTTGGAGTGGTCGAGAAGGCGTTCGCGGCTTCGGGGATTTGGAGAGACGGTTGTGATTCACAGGACCCACGCGGGGGGCGTGCGAAAGGGGCCGCTGGCTATTGCCGGTGCGGCCGCTGTCGCCGAGTGGGGGACGTTGTTCGGGACGGTCCGGGAGCGGCTGGTGGCGAAGAAGTTCGCCGCCGTTCCGCTGGCCACGGCGGCGACCGCGCTGATCCTGCTGTTCAGCGTTGTGCAGCACCTGCCGGGCGGGGAGCGGTTCGTCACCCACATCGGGGTGGTGAAGGCGGCGCTGCCGCTGGACGTCTCGCTGCTGCGCACACCGCTGTCGTTGTACGTGCCGGCGCTGGACCTGCCGGTCTGGGGGGCGCTGGCCCAGGTGTTCGTGGTCTTCGGGATCGCCGAGATCGTGCTCGGGCGGCGGCTGACCCTGGTGGTGGCCTACGCCTGCACCCTGGCCGGGACGCTGTTCGCCCGGGTCGGCGTGGCGATCGGCCCGGACCACATGTTCGGCTTCCCGAAGTGGGTGGCCTACGTCCGCGACACCGGCCCGTCGGCGGCGGTGGTGGCGCTGGCGATCTGCATCGCGTTCCGCTGCCGGGCCTGGTTCACGGCCGGTCTGGTGGTCGCGCTGATGGTCGGCGAGGCGGTCGTCCTGCCGAACCTGGCGGGTCTGGAGCACGTCGTCGCGGTGATCACCGCGCTGCTGATCGCCGTCTCGGTGGAGGTGTTCGGGGACTTCTGGCCCCGGGTGCTGGCCGGGGTCGGCGCGGCGGCCTCGGTGGCCACGGCCGCCTCGATCGAGGTGGCCACGGAGGCCCGCCGCCGCCACTCGGCGGGCGCGGCCCTGCCGTAGCCGCAGGACCGGAGCACGGCGGCCCGGTGTCGGGGCCAGGGGCACGAAGCCCCTGGCCCCGACACCGGGCCTCGTCCGTCAGGGCCGGTCCCTGGGGACGCCCGTACTCGGCTGCCCCGGCCCCGACCGGTCCACCCCGAGCCGATGGGCCGCGCCGGCGTCCGACCTCGGCCCGGGCGTTGTGGCCTTGGCCACCGGTTCTGACCCCCGCCCGCGCGCTTTGACCCGAGCCACCTACGGCGCGCCCCGAGCCGAAGGGCCGCGCCGGTGCCGAAAGGGTGGGCCCCTCCTGCCCGATGGCGGGCAAGGAGGGCAAGCGAGGACGACGCGAGGAACGAGCGGCGCCCGGAGCGCCGACCGTCGGCACCGGACCGAAGCGGCCCGGAGGCGAGCGGGCGCCTATCAGAGGGGCAGCTCGAACCAGACCACCTTGCCGACCGCCTTGCGGGCGGTGCCCCAGTGCTCGGCGAGCTTGGTGACCAGCGTCAGGCCGCGGCCGGTCTCGCCGAGCTGTTCGGCGGGCTCCAGCGACGGCAGGTTGTGGTTGTCGTCACTGACCTCGACCAGCAGCTTGTCCACCCGGATCAGCTGCAGCTGGACGCGGTCCCGGGCGACCCGGACGGCGTTCGTCACCAGCTCGCTGACCAGCAGCTCGGTGGTGTCGCAGAGCGCCTCCAGGTGCCAGCTGGTCAGCTGCTCGCGGACCAGCGCGCGGGCCCGGCGGACCTCGCGGTGGTCCACGGTGAGGTCCCAGGTCGCCACCTCGGTCGGCGCGACCCCGTCGAAGCGGGCCACCAGCAGGGCGACGTCGTCCTTGCGGTCGTCCGAGTGCAGCCGGTCCAGGACGACGTCGCAGGCCTCCTCGGGGCTGCGTTGCGGGTCGATCAGATTGCCGCAGAGCGCGGCCAGCCCCGTCCCTATGTCGCCGCCCCTGACCTCGACCAGTCCGTCGGTGCAGAGCACCAGCATGGAGCCGTCCGAGACGTCGATGGTCTTGGCGACGAAGGGCACCCCGCCGACGCCGATCGGGGCTCCGGCCGGGATCTCCAGCAGTTCGCCGGTGCCGTCCGGGTGCACCAGCACCGGGGGGACGTGGCCGGCACTGGCCAGCTCGCAGGTCCGGTTGATCGGGTCGTAGACCGCGTACAGGCAGGTGGCCAGATGGTCGTCGCCGAGCTTCTGGGCCAGGTTGTCGAGGTGGCGCAGCAGCTGGCCGGGCGGCAGGTCCAGGGCGGCGAGGGTCTGCATCGCGGTGCGGAAGCGGCCCATCGCGGCGGCCGAGTGGATGCCGTGGCCCATCACGTCGCCGACCACCAGGGCGACCCGGCTGCCGGGCAGCTGGATCGCGTCGAACCAGTCCCCGCCGACCTCGGCCTTGGGGTCGCCCGGCAGGTAGCGGTGGGCGATCTGCACGCCGGGGATCTGCGGGGGGCGGGTCGGGATCATCGAGCGCTGGAGGGTGGTGGCGACCTTGGACTCGGCGCGGTGCAGCCGGGCGTTGTCCAGCGAGAGCGCGGCGCGGGCGGCCAGCTCCTTGAGGGTGGCGGCGTCCCCCTCGTCGAAGGGGGCGCGGTCGGACAGCCGGAGCAGCTTGAGGATGCCGAGCACGGTGCCCCGGGCGGAGAGCGGCACCACGAGCATCGAGCGGCCGGAGACCACCGAGGCGAGCCGGACGCCGCCGAGCGCGGCGGCGTAGTCGACCGCGACGTCCTCGCTGACCACCGGGACCAGGACCGGCTGGTTGAGCTGGAGGGCCATCCCCGGCGGGGTGCGGCGGGGCATCGCGACCAGGGAGCCTTCGGCGAGGACGTGGTCCCACTGCCCGGCCGAGTCGTTGTTGACCAGGGCGACCCGGCGCAGCATGGTGTCGTCGTCCGGCCGGGCCTCGGGCAGCTCGGAGTCGGAGATCAGGCCGTCGACCAGGTCGACGCAGGCGAAGTCGGCGACCCGGGGGACGAGCACCTGGCAGAGTTCGCGCGCGGTGAAGCCGAGGTCCAGGGTGGTGCCGACCTTGCCGCCGACCTCGTTGAGCAGGGCCAGCTGCTCCCCGGCCTGGCCGTTGGTCAGGAACGGGGTGAGCCGGCCGGTCGGCGGGGGGCCGCCGGGGCCGAGGAGGCCGTCGGCCGGGGCGGGGGAGGGCACGGCGGCGGGTGGGACCTGGTCGCCGTGCCGGCCCTGCAGGCCGTTGGCGGACGACTCGACGGCGGCCTGCTCGATGGTGGCGCCTCCTCTGGGCGGAGCCGGGACGGTCGGGGCGGCCGCCGAGGTGCCGCTCACGGTGCCGGTGGGCCGGGCGGCCGGTGCGGCGGGCCGGTCGGCCTCGCGCTGGAGGGGCAGCGGGCCCGCCGGCCGCCGGCCGGGGGCGGACTGCTCGGGCTGCGGGGGCGGGCCGAGCCGGGTGGCGCGCTGCTGGGCGGTCGGGTAGCGGCGGCCGATGCCCGCGGCGGCGTGCGCGGTGCCGGCCTGCGGATCGGCCGGCAGCACCGGCAGCACGGTGCCGGCGTCCAGTCGCAGGGCGGGCAGGCCGGCCCGGCCGAGCCCGTCCAGCAGCCGGGCCCGGCGGTCGCCGGAGCCGCCCGGGAGCAGTCGGGCGAGCGGCTCGGGCACCGGGCGGCCGGGCGCGGTGAGCGCGGCGGTGAGCCGGTGGAAGCCGCCCCGGGCGGCGGGGGTGGCGGCGAACGGCAGCAGCCGCTCGCCGAGCGCGAGCCGCGGCCCGGTGGAGCGCAGCGGGCGGGCGTCGGTGGCCAGGGCCAGCAGGCCACCGCTCGGGCCGGCCAGCGGATAGGCCCACCAGAGCACGTCGCGCAGGTGTTCCTCGCGGTCGACGACGGGCATGCGGCCGGCCCACGGGCGGTCGGCGGCGGTCAGCTCGGCCAGGGTGTCCAGGGCGTCGCGGCGGTGGCGGACGGCGGGGGCGGCGGACGGTCCCGGGACGCTGCGCGGTTCGATGGCGGGCAGCAGACCGGAGGCGGGGCGGTCGTGGGTGACGTCGGCGCGGTGCCCGAACAGCTCCTCGGCGGCCCTGCTCCACTGCGCGACCCGGCCCGTTCGGTCGACCAGGACCAGGGCGAGCCGGACCAGCGCGACCACCCCTGCGGGCTGGTCACCCGGTACGGCCCCGGACCCGGCCGTGACGGCCGCCGGACGCGGTGTTGAGTTGGGCTCGTCCACCATGGATTCGGTCTGCTCCCGCCTGGCCGCCACGCCTGGAGGTGGCCGTCTCTCTGGAGGAGGCACGCTGTGCGTACCAGCGAAGCACGGACAGGGCGGGGCTCGATACCGAAACGGGGAGATTCATCAGTACTTGTTGCGTGTCCTGGGGTGAACGCCCGGCCGCGCTCCTTGTCCACCCGGTCGGAGCAGCGCGCTCGGAGGTAGGGTGGCAGGCCGGGCCGCGCCCGGGGCGGGTGTGCCGCTCCCGGTGCGGCGGACGGTGTCGCAGCAGGACGGGCCGGCAGGACGGGCCGGCAGGACAGGCCGGCAGGACGAACCGGAAGATCGAGACAGAGGCGAGACGTGACCGCGCAGAGCCCCGCCCGTTGGACGGATCCGGAGCAGCAGGAGCTGGAGGAGCGGGTCGCCGCCGCCGAACTCGCCTGGCTCACCATGGACGTCGACATGCAGACGCTCCGGGTCGAGATCGACAACTTCGCCCTGATCCACCATCAGCTGCTCGGTCCGCTCTACGCCCGGCTGGACGAGCTGGACGCGCTGATCGCCGAGACCGTGGCCACCCGGACCGGGCGGCCAGAGGACCTGCGGCGGGCCGCCGAGGCGCGCCGGCGGGTGGACGAACTCCCCGACCTGGACGCGCTGTTCGACAGCGTCCAGGAGATGGACGCGGCCGCGCCGCCGGCCGCGCCGGCCCGGGTGCGTCCCGGCCGGGACGCCCAGCGGAGCTACCGCGAGCTCGTCCGCCGCGCCCACCCGGACCTGACCACCGACCCGGTCGAGCAGCGGCGCCGGGCCGCCTTCATCGCCCGCGTCAACGAGGCCTACGCGTACGGCGACACCGCCGCGCTGGAGGGTCTCGCCGCGGAGTGGTCCACCGCTCCCGAGGCGGCGCCCGCGGCGGACTCCCCCGACCGGCTCGGCTGGCTGCGCCGGCGCCTGGAGTGGCTGACCGCCAAGATCGCCGAGACCGCCACCGAGCAGGTCAGGCTGGAGAACACCGCGATGGGCCAACTGCTCGCCCTCGCCCCGCAGGATCCGGACGGGCTGTTGGAGGAGCTCGCCGAGCAGTTGCTGGCGAAGGCCTCGGCCCAGCAGGCGGAGCTGGAACGGCTGCTGGGCGGGCGGCCGGTGGGAGACAATGGAGCGGACCGGACCGAGCCCCAGGAGAGTCAGACGATGTTCGCGCAGATCCCCACCGCCGAAGCCGCCGCCGTCCCCGCCGACGCCGCCCTGCTGGACGTCCGTGAGCAGGACGAGTGGGACGCGGGTCATGTGGACGGCGCGCTGCACATTCCGATGGGCCAGGTGATCGCCCGCCTCGGCGAGCTGCCGGACGACCGGCTCTACGTGCTCTGCCGGGTCGGCGGGCGCTCCGCGCAGGTCGTCCAGTACCTGGTGCAGAACGGCCGGGACGCGGTCAACGTGGACGGCGGGATGTACGCGTGGGAGAGCGCGGGCCGTCCGATGGTGAGCAGCGACGGCCGGGACGCCTTCGTCCTGTAGGCCGCGCGCCGTCCGCTCCCCCTCCCCCACCACCGGCGCCGTCCGGCCCCGGGTAGGGCAGGATGGGCGCGCGACCGTGCCGGGACGGACCGGCGGCGCACGTCCGCCCGGGTGGGGGCTCCGCCCGGCCGAAGGCTGGGGGAGTCCATGGCCGAGACCGGGAGCACCGGGGCACCGCCCGGCGGGCGGGTCTGGTCGACGCCGGCGCTGGCCGTGCTCGGACTGGCCGCCGCGGTGCTGGTCACGGGTACCGGGCTGTTCCTCGCCGCGGTCTTCCTGCACGTGGCCCCGGCCAACTCGGCCTCCCGGCAGTACCGGGAGCAGGTCGACGGCCTGGTGTACCCGGAGTTCGAGCAGAACTGGAAGCTGTTCGCGCCCAACCCGCTGCAGCAGAACGTCAGCCTGGACGCCCGGGTGCGTACGGTCGCGGACGGCGGCGCGACCCGGACCCACGACTGGACCGGGCTGACCGCCCGGGACGTCGCGGCCATCCGCGGCAACCCCGCGCCCAGCCACGCCGACCAGAACCTGCTCCGCCGGGCCTGGGACTTCTACGAGGGCTCGCACAGCGCGCAGGACGACTCGCTGACCAATCCCCGCGGCAAGCTGGCCGAGGAGTACCTGAAGCGGATCGCGCTGCAGCGGATCGGCCGGAGCGTCGACGGCGAGCGGATCCTGCAGATCGAGTTCCGGGTGACGGCCGCGACCGTCCCGCCGCCGGGTTGGAGCGGGGAGGCCGCGCCGCCCGCGCCGAAGGTCCGGGAGCTGCCGTGGTGGCCGGTGGGCGACGAGGACTTCCGGGGGCTGGCGTGAGCGAGGTGCCGCCGACGGCCGGGCAGGTGCTGCTCGAAGGGATCCCCCGGCAGCCGGGGCCGGACGCCCCGGCGCGACCGGCCCCGGAGCGGCCCGGGCCGCAGCTCGCCGCCGCGGCCTCGCGGGCCTTCGCGGCGTTCACCGGGCAGGTGCTGGGGCGCTATCAGGCGGCGGCGGTGCGGATCGGCTTCGGGCTGGTCTGGCTGGCCTTCCTGGTGCGGGAGTGGCCCAACCGGCGGCTGCTGTACGGCGACACCTCGCCGTGGTCGCTCGACCTGGCCGAGCGGCTGCTGGCCGACAACGGGGCGCTGACCGTGCTGCCGTGGTTCGGCGGGCGGCTCTGGTTCGAGCTGGTCTACCACCTGGCGGTGCTGGCCGCCCTCGCCGTCCTGCTGGGCTGGCGGACCAGGGCGAGCACCGTGCTGTTCCTGGTGACCGTGCTGTCACTGCAGAACCGCAACGTCTTCCTCGGCGACGGCGGCGACAACGTCGTCCATCTGATGGCGGTCTACCTGGTCTTCACCCGCTGCGCGCGGGTCTGGTCGCTGGACGCCCGGCGGCCGGCCCCCGGGCGGTCCGGGGTGCTGCTCTGGGCGGTGCTGGGCGCGGTGCTGCTGGTCTGCCAGCTCGGCGGGTTCTCCGGGCGGAGCCTGAGCTGGACCACCGCGGCCTTCCCCCATGTCGGCTGGGCGCCGGTGTTCTGGGGCCTGTGGGCGGTGGCCGGACTCTGGTGGACGCTCGGCCGGCTGCGGCCGGACGGCGAGCCGCGGGCGCTGCTGGACGTGCTGGCGAACATGGTGCACAACTGCGCGATGCTGGTGATCGCCGCCGAGGTGGTGCTGATCTACGCCACGGCCGGCTGGTACAAGGTGCAGGGCTCGCGCTGGCAGGACGGCACCGCCCTCTACTACCCGCTGCACCTGGACTACTTCACGCCCTGGCCCGGGCTGTCCGGGCTGGTCGGCTCGGCCCTGCTGCCGGTCTTCCTGATCTCGTACGGGACGGTGCTGCTGCAGGTGGCGTTCCCGTTCACGCTGGTCCACCGGCGGCTCAAGAACGGGTTGCTGGCGGTGATGATGGCCGAGCACGTGGGGATCGCGGTGCTGCTGGGGCTGCCGGTGTTCTCGTTGGCGATGGTCGCGGCGGACGCCGTCTTCCTGCCGACCGGGGCGCTGCTCTGGGCGGGCGCGCGGTTCGGGGGCGCGGGGGCGCGGCTGCGGAGCGTCGGCCGCCTCCGCCGCCGGAGGATGCCCCTCCCCTAAGCTGACCGCTATGTCCTGGTTCGCCGCACTTCGAGACACCGCGCGGACCGGACTCACCCTGGACCGGGCGCTGACCGACCCCAAACGGGCCGCCCGCGGGGCCGTCGCCGTCGCCGTGGTGCTCTTCCCGACCCTGGCCCTGGGCGGTGCCCGGCTGGCCACCTCGGCCGCGATGGGCGCCTTCATCGCCGGGACGGCCACCTTCCAGCGCAGCTTCCGCCCCCGGCCCACGCTCGCCGTCGCGGCCGGGATCGGGCTCGGCACCAGTACCTTCCTCGGCTACCTCGCGGTCGGGGTGAGCGGGGCGTTCCCGGCGCTGCTCGCGGTCTGGTCCTTCGGGGCCGGCCTCGCCTGGGCGATCGGACCGACCGCCGGCGTGGTCGCCGCCAACACCCTCTCGGTGATGCTGGTGGTGGTCCAACTCCCGGTCAGCGCCGCGACCGCGTTCGGCCACGGACTGGTCTGCGCGCTCGGCGGAGCCGTCCAGGCGGCCGTCATCACGGCCTGGCCGATCGGCAGTTGGACCGTGCAGCGGGAGGCGCTCGCCGACACCTACGCCGAACTCGCCGACTACGCCCGGCGGCTGCGCCAGGACCCGACCGCGCACGTCGACCCGGAGCCGTTCATGACGGCCCGGCACGCGGCCGCGCTGACGCCCTGGCAGGACCGCCGCCGACCGCCCGAGCTGCGCGGGCTGCGCGGCATCGCCGAGCGGGTCCGGCCGACCCTGGCCGCGATCGCCGACCCCAAGGTCGGCGCCCCCGCGGAGGGGCCCGAGCGGGACCGGGCCCGGGCCGTCCTGGCCGCCGCCGCCGAGGCGATGGACGCCCTGGCGCGCGCCGTCCGGACCGGTGATCCGCTGCGACTGCCGCGCTCCGCGCCGGCGCTCACGCTGGCCGCCCCGGCCGACGGGCCGGAGTTGCAGGGCGCGGCCCGGCGGGCCGCCCGCCGGCTCGCCGGGCTGCTGCGCAAGGCCGCCGACGCCCTGGAGCGCGGTGACGAGGAGACCATCAGCAGGCCCGTGGTCGGCGCCGGGGGCTCCCTGCTGAAACCGCCGCTCTCCAAGATGCTGCCGGTCGCCCTGCGCGCGGTGCGGCGCCAGCTCCAGCCGCACTCGGCGGTCTTCCAGCACGCCGTCCGGCTGGCCGGAGTCGTCGTGCTCGCCTATCTGCTCGCCCGGCTGGTCGGCTTCGAGCACGGCTACTGGGCCCCGATGACCGCCGCCATGGTGATGCGGCCCGACTTCGCCCAGACCTACAGCCGGGGGGTGGCCCGGCTGGCCGGGACGATGGTCGGCGTCGCGGTCTCCACCCTGGTGGTGCAGCTGGCCCACCCCGGGGAGTGGGTGCTGGCCGCGCTCGCGGTGCTCTGCATCGGCGGCGCCTACCTCACCCTGCGCACCGGCTACGCGCTGATGACGGCCTGCGTCTCCTCCTACGTGGTCTTCCTGCTGGGCCTGCAGCCCGGGAACCCGCTGGCCACCGCCTTCGAGCGGGTCGGGCTGACCTTCCTCGGGGGCTCCGTCGCGCTGCTCGCCTACGCGCTCTTCCCGACCTGGCAGACCGCCCGGCTCGGCGAGCGGCTGGCCGAGTGGCTGGCCGCCGCCGGGCGCTACGCGGCGGCGGTACTCGCCGTCTACGAGGACCCGGGCGCCCCGCGCGGGCGGGAGGTCCGCTCGGCGCTGCTGGACTCCCGGGAGGCCCGCTCCGAGCTGCTCCAGGCGATGCAGCGGGCCGACGCCGAGCCCGGCCGGCACGCCTCCGGGCTGCCCGGGGTGAGCCGCCGTCAGCTGGACCGGGCCCGCGCGGCGGTCGGTCACCTCGGGCGGGTCGTCGTGCTGCTGGAAGCCCACCTGCCCGCGGCCGACGCCGAACCGGTGCCCGGTGCGGCCGACTTCGCCGAGGAGCTGCGACTGGGCACCGCGCTGGCGGCGGCCGCGCTGCTCACCGACCGGCCGGTGGAGTTCGACGCGGTGCGGGAGGCCCAGGCCCGGCTGGAGGAGGCGCTGGAACGGGCGCCGGCCAGCGTGCAGCGCGATGTCGTCCGGACCAGCAGCCGGCTGCTGCTCCAGGCGCTGAAGGACCTGGAGCGCGCGCTGCGCGGAGGCGGCACGGCCACCCCGGCGCAGCGCGCGCGGGAGTCCACGGCGCGGTAGGCGGGCCGGACGGGGGCGCCCGGCCGTCGGTCAGGCGGCGGCCGCGGCCTCCAGCCAGTTGGCGAACTCGCAGGCGAAGTGCCACTGGTGGCCCGCCGCCAGCTCGTCCGGGGCGGCCGCGGGGAACTCGACGGTGAGCCGGATCCGCAGGCCGTCGGGGGAGTCGGCGAACACGTGCATCACCCGCAGCACCTCGGAGCCGTCGGCGAGCCGCCCGGTGCCGCCGATCCGGACGGGGTACTCGGGTGTGGCGGTGGGGGCGTCGAACCGGAGGAAGAAGCGCAGCGGCCCGGCGCCGACGGTCTCGATGATCTCGACCTGCCCGCCGGTGGAGTCGGCGAGGTAGTGCTCGGGGTTGGCGGCGAGCAGGGCGGCCCGGTCGGAGGCCCGCAGCCGGCCCTGCCACCAGCCGAGGAAGTGCTCGGCGTCGATGCCCTCGGCGGTCAGCTCGGTGACGGCGGAGCGCCACCGGCCGCCGGAGGCGCGCAGCAGGCCGGCCAGCACGGCGTCGGCCTCGGCGGTGTCGGGGGCGAGCAGGTCCCGGACGCGGTCGTCGCCGAGGCGCCGCTTGAGCAGCCGCAGGGCGGCGCGGGCCCGGTCCAGCTCCCACGCCAGGACGGCCTCCCGGGGGTGGCGGGTGCCGTCGATGTCGGTGCGGACGGTGATCGGGGGTCGGCTGGTCGTCATGGCGTCGCTCCTCGGCAGGGCGGCCGCCCGGGCTGGGCGGGCCGGCGGAACATAGGCGGAGAGATTCTCTCCGGTTCCTGGACGGTAGCATAGGGGGAGAGAATCTCTCCGGTTAAGGGGTTGGTGATGAGGGCGGACGCGGAACGCAGCCGGCGCAGGATCCTGGACGCGGCCTGCGAGGTGTTCCTCGAACGCGGGCCGGACGCCCCGCTGGACGCGGTGGTGCGCCGGGCCGGGGTCGGCCCCGGCACCCTCTACCGGCGCTTCCCCGATCGCGAGGCGCTGGTCCGGGCCCTGGTCACCGACCTGCTGGCCCGGCTCGCCGAGGCCGCCGAGCAGGCCCGCCGGGAGGAGGACGACCCGTACCGGGCCCTGCGCCGCTTCGTGCACGCCGCCGCGGACCTGCGGATGGGCGCGGCGATCGTGGTGCTGCTGGAGCGCCTCGTGGTGGACGAGGAACTGGCCGCCACCCGGGCCGGGACCGTCGCCGCCGCGCGGTCCCTGGTCAGGGCGGCGCAGCGGGCCGGACAGCTGCGGGCCGACATCGGCCTGGGCGACCTGGTGCTGCTCTGCGTCCGGGTGTCCCGGCCGCTGCCGGGCGGGCTCGCCGCCCTGGACGCCGACGGCACGCTGGTCCACCGCCAGCTGGACCTCGCCCTGGCCGGACTGCGGGCGGGCGTCACCGACGGCGCGGGCACGCCGCTCGGCTTCGACCAGGTGATCGCGGCCGCCGCCCGGCCCGGGGAGACCGGCCCGACCGGGGTGGCAGAGTGAGCGGCATGAACGACGAGCTGGTGCGCGCCTGGCGGGCGGAAGCGGCGGCACCGGACACGGTGCTGCTGGACGGGTTCCACGCGCTCAAGCACGCGCTGCGCTTCGGCGGGGACGTCCGCCGGGTGCTGACCGCCGACCGGGCCGCGCTGCTGGCGCTCGCCGCCGAGCTGGCCGAGGACGTCGCCCCCGCGGTGGCCGCGTCGGCCGTGGAACTGCCGGAGGCGGCGCTGCGCACGCTGGTGCCCAGGCCGCACCCCACCGGGGTGGTCGCGCTGGCCGGCCGCCCGACCACCGGCGCCACCCTGGCGGCCCTCGGCCGGCAGCCCCGGACCGCGCCGGTCGTGCTGCTGGAGAACCCCCGCAACCTGGGCAACGTGGGCGCCGTGATCCGGCTGGCGGCCGGCTTCGGCGCCACCGGCGTGGTGACCACCGGCGACCTGGACCCCTGGCACCCCACCGTGGTGCGCGGCAGCGCCGGCCTGCACTTCGCGACCGCCGTCGAACGGCTGACGCTGTCCGGGCTGCCCGCCGGTCCGCTGTACGTCCTGGACCCCGAGGGCGCGGACATCCGGACGGTGACCCTGCCGGACGACGCGCTGCTCGCCTTCGGCACCGAGCGGCACGGGGTCTCGGCGGAGCTGAGGGACCGCGCCGACCGGCTGGTCGCGGTGCCGATGCAGCCCGGGGTCTCCAGCTTCAACCTGGCGACCAGCGTGGCGATGGGGCTCTTCCACTGGATGTCGGGCCGCCCGCCCGGTGTTCCCCTGCCGGGCGGGCCCGCGGACCGGGCCTAAGGCGTGTTTGCAAAGTCCCGCCTGGTCCGACGCGACTTTGCAAACACGCCCTAGCCGAACAGCCGGCGCCAGGTGTCCGGCCCGGGGTAGCCGTCGGCCTCGGCACCGCGCCAGCCCTGGGCCTGCTGGAAGGCCTGGACGGCCCGCCGGTCGCTCTCCGTCCAGCGGGGACCGGGGCCCTGGGCGTAGGAGCGGCCGAAGCCCTTGCGGACCAGCTGCTCCCCGAGCGCGGTGACGTAGGCGTTGTTCGCGCCCGGGGCGAACGTGCCGGTGCCGGGGAAGGCGGTCGCCCCGGTGCCGCCGCCCGGGCCGGGGGTGACCGGGGGTGGCGGGAGCGGGGTGGCGGCGGCGATGTCGCGGCCCTTGTGGGAGACCAGGTAGTCCCAGGTGTCCTTGCCCGGGATGCCGTCGGCCTCGGCGCCGCGCCAGCCCTGGGCGAGCTGGAAGGCCTCGGTGGCCCGGCGGTCGGCCTCGCCCCAGCGCGGTCCGGGGCCCTCGGTGTAGAACCGGCCGCCGCCGCGTTCGGTCAGCATCTGCCCGAGCTTGGTGACGTAGGCGTTGTTCGCGCCCGGGCCGAACGCGCCGGCGCCGGGGAAGGCGGTCGAGGCGGCGCCGTCGTTGCTGGTGGCGCCGGAGAGGGCCTTGGCGCGGTACGGGACGTACGAGGCGGAGTTGTTCCAGTAGGCGTACGGGGTGTCCCGCTTGGTGGTGCCGGGGGAGGTCTGCTCGTAGGCCAGGTATCGGGTGCGGGCGGCGTTCGTCCAGCCGCCGAAGACGGTGACGTGCGAGCCGGCCTGCGGGTCGGCCGGGTTGTTGTAGACCAGGATGTCGCCGGGCTGGAGGTCCGCCTTGGTGATCCGGTCGGCGAAGTCGGGCAGTGTCCAGGTGGTCTGACTGCTGCCCAGGCCCCAGGCCATCGACACGAAGCCCGAGCAGTCCTGGCGGTAGCCGTCGGACCAGTAGCGGCTCATGCTGTACGGGACCTTCTGGGTGACCCAGCTCTGGGCCCGCTCGATGATCCGCGCCCGGGTGAGCGGCTCCGCGGCGGCCCGCGGACCGGCGAAGGCGCGGGCGCCGGGGGACTCGCCGTAGAGACCGCTGACCCCGCCCTGCGGGGTGGTCGGCGGCTGGCTGGCGCTGCTGCCGCCGGGGGTGGGCGCGGGGGCCGCCGCGGCTCCGGTGGCCCCCGCCGCCCCGCCGCCCAGGGCGGTGCCGACCGCGGCCATCAGGACGGCCGCCCGCCGGCGGACGCTCCGGGCCGCGGCGTGCCCGCCCTCGTGCACCGGTGCGGCACGCTGCCGGGCGCGTCGCCCGGCGCGGCAGCCCCCGCATATGCAGTCCTCGTCCGGTGCGACCTCGTCGAATTCCAGCAACGGGGTCGATTGCTCGGTGGGGGTCATGCTCCGCCTCTTTCCCGGTCAGTCCTGATGGCGCGACAGGAGTGACCTTCCCAGGCCGTTATCGCGTGTTATCGGGACCAAAGTCCCAAACCGGACGGGGGGTCTGCGCGGCGGGTTGCGCCGCCCGGGTGACGACCGTTCGGCGGCCCGGGCGTGGCGTGGGGAAACGGGAGGCGGTAGGGCCGGGGCCGACCTGGTGGGTGGTCAGCTCCCGGCGGCGGGTTCCCGGGGGCCGGGGGTCAGGCCGCGGCCGGCGGATTGACCGGGGAGTACTCGGGTGCGGTCCAGGTGAGCGGGGTGGCGTCGGCCAGTTCCAGGACGCCGGTGACGGTGAGGTCGACCACCCGCTCGGCCCCCGGCAGGCCGGCCGCCGATCCTTCGGACCAGTCGGTCCGCGCCTCGCCGGTGATCAGCAGCGCCCCGCCGGTCTCGAAGTCCGGCAGCAGCAGCCCGGCCCGCGGGTCGAGCTCCAGGTTGCCCAGGGTCATGAACATGCTGTTGCCGGCGTACTCGGGCCAGCGCAGCCGGTCCGGTCCGACGGCCCGGAGGAAGCCGGGGTTGCCGCCCCGGTGCGAGGCGTCCACCCGGCCGTCCGGACCGGCGGTGGCGATGAAGAAGGTGTCGGCGGTGGCCGCGGTCAGCTGCTGGGCGGTGGACAGCGCCGGGCCGGCGGCCACCACGCGCGGGGTGCCGGCGGCCGACTCCAGCGGGCTGCGGCGCTGGATGTACTTCGGGCAGTTGGCGTAGACCTGGTCGGCGGTGATCACCAGTCCGCCCCGGCCGTCCGGCACGGAGCGGCCGTTGAGCCGCATTCGGCGCCGGCCGGCCGGGTCCAGCGCGATGGTGCCGACCTCGGCCGGGCCGTCCAGGACGGCGGCCAGCGGGTCCTCGGCGGCGGGCCCGGCGGCCACCGTGAGGGTCCGCTCGTCGGGGGCGCGCAGGAAGCCGGGGGCGCCGGTGAGCTGGGTGGCCCAGAGCCGGCCGTCGGCGTCGGCGGCCCCGAGCACCAGCGTCCTGCGTTCGGCCAGGAACCGGGCGGCCACGGCTGGGATGGTGCGGCCGATCGCGCGGCCGGAGTGGTCGGCGCGCTCCCGGCGGCCGGCCCGGGCCTGCACCGCGCGCTCGCCCGGGTGGTACGGCGTGCCGCTGTCCGTCATGGCTGCCTCCCGATTCGATCCGATGCGTTCTCGATCCGGTCGGGGGCCTAGAAGAACCCGCAGGTGGGGGCAGTTCCGGCGGGGGCGGCGATGTCCTCCACGCCCTTCGGGGTGTAGATCTCCAGCCGGATGCCGTCGGGGTCGGTGAAGAAGATCCCGCCGGAGGCCGCGCCCTCGCTGTGCGGGACGACGCCGTCGTGGGCGAACTCGGCGCCCAGCTCGCGCAGCAGCCGCTCGGCGGCCCGGACCTCGTCGAGGCTGTCGACCTGGAAGGAGAGGTGGTGCAGGCCGGGCGCGGCGGTGGCGAAGGTGCCCGCGCTCTGCTGCCAGAGGGTGATCACCAGTCGCCCGTCGCGGCCGAGGAAGGCGAAGCGGCGCTCCGGGTCGGTGCCCTCGTTCACCACCTCCAGGCCGAGGACGCTCCGGTAGAAGGCGGTCGAACGGTCGAGGTCGGTGACGTTCAGGCCGACGTGGCCGGTCTGCGGGGTGCTGGTGGTGGTGCTGGACATGGCTGATCACTCCCGTGGCCGGGGCGTCCGGGGACGCCCGTTCCCTAACCGATACAAGGAACGATAGTGGTTAGTCTGATGTCCCGTCAACCAATACTGGCCTCTGTAGGGGTTAGGTAGGTCTCGGTGAGCCGCTCCGCGAAGGCCTCGGCGGTGAACAGGTAGTCCTGGCTGCCGGCCGACTCCAGCGCGTACGCGGCCAGGACGCAGCCCGTCCGGGCCGAGGCCTCGTCCGGGAGCCCTTCGGCCCGGCCCGCCAGGAAGCCCGCGCGGAACGCGCCGCCCGCGCCCGCGCCGTCCGGCAGCCGGGAGATCGGGGCGGCGGGGACGGCGAGCGAGGGCGCGTCCGGGTAGTCGATCCAGACGCCCTCCGGGCCGAGCGTGGTGACCCAGCTCCCGACCCGGCGCAGCACCTCCTCGGCGGTCCAGCCGGTGTGTTCCAGCAGCAGGCCGCGCTCGCGGCGGTTGGTGACCAGGCAGTCCGCCCCGGTCAGCACGGCCTCGGCGCCGGCCGCTCCGAGCTCCTCCGTCCGGCCGGCCACGTCCACCAGGTACGGCAGGCCGAGCCGCCGGCACTCGGCGGCGCGGGCGGCCATCACCTCCGCCCCGGCGGGGCCGAGGAAGACCTGTCCGACGCCCGCCGCCCAGCCCGGCGGGCCCGGGCTGACGTCCTCGGCCAGCGCCCCGGGGTGGAAGGAGGTGATCCGGTTGCGGTCGGCGTCGGTGGTGCTGGTGTAGCGGGCGGTGGCCAGCTCGGTCGAGACCCGGACCAGGGAGGTGTCCACCCCGGCCTCCTCCAGCCGCTCCCGGTAGTCGCCGAAGTCCCGGCCGGCCGCGCCCAGCAGCAGCGGCCGGCGGCCGAGCCGGCCGAGCCCGTAGGCGACGTTGGCGGCCACGCCGCCGTAGCGCACCTCCAGGTCGTCGACCAGGAAGGAGAGCGACAGGTGCTTGAGCTGGGCGGGCAGCAACTGGTGGGTGAAACGGCCGGGGAAGGTCATCAGATTGTCGATGACGATCGGGCCGGTGACCGCGATGCGCATGGGGATACCTGCCTCACCGTGAAGTGTGCGGAGTCGGAGTGACCGGAGCGGGGGACGGCCGGAGCGGGGGACGGCCGGAGCGGGGGACGGCCGGGAACGGGGGACGGCCGGAGCGGGGGACGGCCGGGAACGGGCCGGCGGCCGGACCTAGAGGGCCCAGAGGACCCAGCCGAGGAGCAGGAGGTTGGCGGTGCCCTGGGCGACGGCGCTGGCCAGGGCCGAGCCCGTCCAGGCGCGGCAGATGCCGAGGGCCAGGCCCATGGTGAAGACGGACGGCAGGACCCCGCAGATCACCCGGGTGTCGAACGGGTTGAGGCCGTAGTCGCCGAGGTGGACCAGGGCCCAGGCGGCCGAGGTCCCGGCGATCGCCGCCACCGGCCCCCGGACGCGCTCCACCGCGTGGTAGAGCACGCCCCGGTAACAGACCTCCTCGACCAGCGGCACCAGGACGCCCATGCAGAGCACCATGGCCAGGCCCGCCACCACCGGGGCGCCGGGTGCCATCTGCCGGAACAGCTCCGGGATCAGTGCCGTCCAGTTGCCCTCGCTCCGGCCGAAGGCGGCCCGGGTGGCGAAGACGGTGTCGGCGTAGGCGAGCACCACCAGGACGGTGCCGGCCAGGGTGGGCCCGAGCCGGAACCGGCGCAGGCCGGCGGCGGCGCGGTCCGGGCGGTCCAGGACGGCCAGGACCAGGGCGCTCAGGCCCACCGACAGGACCATCAGCGGGAGCGCGAACGCCCCGGCGATCCGCACCGAGGCCAGCACCGCGAACAGCAGCGCGGCCGAGGCGAGCGGTGCGGCGCGGTGGTGGTCGCGCAGACGGTGCACGGTGCGAGCCCGTCCGGTGGCGGCGGGCTCGGGGGACGCGGACGCCGCCACCGGACGGTTCGCGGTCATCGCGGGGCCACCTCCGCCGCCGCGGGGGCGCGGCGCAGTGAGGGCAGCCACCAGTTGTACCGGCGGAACAGCAACAGGGTGGCCGGGACGAAGAGCATCCGGATCAGGGTGGCGTCCAGCAGGACGGCGAGGCCGAGACCGGCGCCGTACTCCTGGAGCATCACCGTGGAGGAGAGCACCATCGTGCCCAGGCTCCCCGCCATCACCAGGCCGGCCGCGTTGATCACCCGGCCGGTGTCGACCACCGCGCCGATGGTGGCGCTCTCCTGGTCGGCCCCGCCGCGCACCAGGTCGCGGACCCGGGTGACCAGGAAGATCTCGTAGTCCATGCCGAGCCCCATCATCAGGACGGTGAGGAAGATCGGCAGGTCGTCGATGATCGCCCGGTCGAGCCAGAAGTGGAAGATCAGCACGGTGATGCCGATCGCCCAGACGTTGCTCATCATGATCGTGAGGATCAGCCGGATCGGGATCAGCAGCGAGCGCAGGGCCACCACCAGCATCACGAACACCCCGATCGAGACGAGCCCGATCATCTGCCAGAAGCTGGAGTTGAGCGCGTTGCCGTACTGCCGGTCGACCTGGGTCGCGCCGCCGACCTGGAGCGCTCCGACGTCCTTGGCGCCCTCGGTGACGTCCTGGACGCGGTCGACGGTGCCGACCGCGGCCTCCGAGTAGGGCGGGTCGGCGAGCTCGACCACGATCCGCAGCGCGCCGTCGTCGGCCAGGTAGTCGCGCCGGACGTCCGCGGTCAGCGCGTCGACCTGGTCGGCGGGCAGCGCGGTGCCGAACGGCCTGGTCACCGCGGAGACCCGGGCGACGCCCGGGACGGCTGCCAGCCGGTCGGTGAGCGCGGTCACCGCGGCGCGCCCGCTGTCGGTGAGCCGGTGGGTGGCCGGATCGACCACGCCGGCGGCCGGCCGGGCGACCACCAGGGTGGGCAGCACCGTCGCGTCGCCCCATTCCTTGGCGACCAGCTCGAAGCCGGCCCTGGAGTCGGTGGCCGGGCTGAGCGCCACCGGGTCGGCGGTCGAGCGGTGCTGGGCGGTGATCACCGCGAACGGCACCGTGAGCACGGCGAAGACCAGCACGATCGCCACCTTGCGGCGGCGGGCCAGGTCGGCGGCCCTGGCCAGGTGCCGGCCCAGGGCGCTCTCGTGCTCCAGATCGCTCAGCGGGCTCCAGCCGAGGGCGAAGAACCGGTCGCCGAGCAGCGACAGCAGCGCGGGCGTCAGGGTGAGCGCGGCGAGCAGCACGATCGGGATGCCGATCAGCCCGCCGTAGCCGAGCGGCGGGATCCAGTCCACCGGGGAGAGCAGGGTGGCCCCGAAGGCGAGCACCACCGCGATCGCCGCGAGCAGCATGGACTCGCCCGCGTGCGCGGTGGCGTGCACCGCCGCCTCCTTGGGCGGGCGGCCGGCCAGCCGCTCCTGGCGGTAGCGCGAGGAGAGCAGCATGCTGTAGTCGACGCCCGCGCCCAGCATCACGAAGTTCATGATCGTGATGGTGAACTGGGTGAGCGTCACGCCGTGGCCGAGCGTGAACAGGGCGGCCTGGCTGACCGTCATGGCCAGCCCGATCGCGGCCACCGTCAGGACGGCGGGCACCACGGCGCGGAAGAACAGCAGCAGCACCACGAAGATGATCGCGTAGGCGACCGTCTCCATCAGCGCGTTGTCGTCCTCGGCCTTCTTGTAGGTGTCCTTGATCAGGGCGAGTTCGCCGGTGACGTGGGCGCTGACGTCCGGACCGGCGCCGACCCCGCGCAGCGAGCCGTCGATGGCGGACCGCAGCCAGTCCACGTCCGGGTCGTGCCCGGCCTGCTTGGCGAAGCTGACCGTGACCAGCGCGGCCCGGCCGTCCTTGGCGAGCAGGCGGTCGACGGCGTCGGCGGGCACCGGCACCGGGAAGGAACGCCAGTCGGTGGCGGCCGCGAAACCCGCGGCCAGACCGGGCAGGGCCGCGTCGTCGGCGGCCACCGCCCGGTGCGCCAGGTCGGCGAGCGCGGCCGGGACCTGGCCGGCCGCCACGGCCGCGTCCACCGCCTGCCGGCGCGCCTCCGGGGAGGTGCCGGCCTGGGCGGCGGTGAGGTCGCGGTCCACCTGGGTGCGCAGCTGCCGCAGGTACTCGGCGGTGGAGTCGCGGTACAGGGTGTACGCCGAGACGGACTGCCGGACTTCGCCGGTGCGCTCCTTCTCGGCGATGCGGCCGTCCAACTCGGCCAGCAGTTTGCGCAGTTGCTCGCCCCGGACGTCCGGGGCGCCGATCGCGACGATCGACTCGCGCTGCGAGCGGTCCGGGAAGGACCGCTCGACGAGCTGGTCGGCCCGGGCACTGCTGGTGCCCGGGACGACCTTGGACGCGCCCTGTTTGGTCAGGACGTCGTTCAACTGCGAGGCGAACGGGAAGCAGATCGCGATGACCACGGCCCAGACCGCGAGCACGGTCTTCGGCCGGGCGGTGAGCCCCCCGGCGAGGCGCAGCAGGCGGCGCTGCACCGTGCCGTGGGTGGTCTCCGGTGTCGCGGGGGTGACGGTCGTGGTCATGCGGTGCCGACTC
Organism: Kitasatospora sp. NPDC059327; assembly: GCF_042752535.1. Classification (NCBI taxonomy): domain Bacteria; kingdom Bacillati; phylum Actinomycetota; class Actinomycetes; order Kitasatosporales; family Streptomycetaceae; genus Kitasatospora; species Kitasatospora sp. NPDC059327. Next base: position 106,721 of record NZ_JBHYYB010000028.1, read on the forward strand.
CCTCGCGGTGGCGCCCGCCCGGGCCGGTACCGGCGGAGGGGGTGCTGGGGCTGGTGCCGGTGACCACGGCGAAGGTGTGCCGCAGCTCCAACGTGCCGTTGCGGGCGACGTGTTCGGCCAGGCCGGCGCGGATCAGCTCCAGCGCGTGGTCCTCGCGGCGGTGGTCGACGGCGTCCTTGAAGCCGGCCGCCGCGCCGGAGCGCTGCACCCACTCCAGGGCCGCCTCCGGGGTGTCGGCGGGCAGCACCTGGTGGCCGTCGCGCTGGACGTCGACGGTCAGACCGGCCTTGGCGAACCACCGGGCCACGGTGGCGGCGTCCTTCGGCAGGTTCACCCGGACCAGGCCGGTGAGCAGCGACGGGTCGGCGGCGAAGACCTTCTCCAGCTGGTCGATCAGGGTCTTGAGCGCGTCGCCGCGGGTCTCGATCACCACCACCCGGCCGCCGGGCCGCAGGACCCGCTTGACCTGCTCCAGCAGCTTGACCGGCTTGCTGTAGCAGATCGCCCAGCCGACCACGACCAGGTCGGCCGAGGCGGTCGGCCGGTCGCGCAGGAACTCCTCCATGTCCCCTTCCTGGAGGGAGACGTCGAGTTCCGGCGCGCGCAGGGTGTCGGGCAGGATCTTGGCCTGGGCCACCGCCAGCATCCCGGGGGACTTGTCCACCGCGTGCACCGAGCCGCGGCCCTCCAGCCGGCGGACGATCTCGTGGGTCAGGTGCCCGGTGCCGCAGGCGAGTTCGAGGACGTCGTCGCCCGGCTTGATGGTCACCTCGCCGAGTGCGGCGAGCGAGTGCACGCCCATCACCGGGCTGAAGTAGCTGTCGTAGCTGGAACTCGCGGCGTCGTAGTCGGGGGTGGTGTCGGCGTGGGTGCGGCTCAAGGTGAGGCGCAGGGCACGCGCGGCGAGTCCGAGGCGACTCATGGCTGGCTCCTTCTGATGTGGTCGGATTCCGAGGGCTGCGCGGCCGGTGCCGCGCAGGCGACGAGCAGGAGGCCGGCCAGGCCGGCCAGGGTGCCGAGGACGGCGGCGGCCACCGAGGGGGCCGTCGCCCCGGCCGCGGTGCCCGCGACCAGGGCGAACAGGGCCGCCGCGGCGACGGGCGGCCGGGGGGCGCGGGTACGGCCCAGGCCGAGCGCCACCGCGGTGGTGAGCGCCGCGACGGCGGTGACCGCGGCCGCGAGGACGGGCTGGGCGGTGGTGGCGGAGGCGGGCAGGGCGGCGCCGAGCAGCAGCAGCCCGACCGCCGGGGCCCGGTGGGGCGGGCCCGGCAGGAGGGCGTCGGCGCGCCGGCGCGGGAGGGCGGCCGCCAGGGTGAGCGCGGCGCCGGCGGCGGGGGCGGCGCACCAGGGCCAGTGTCG